>NZ_JBLVPS010000033.1:0-36952 GCF_048286515.1 Flavobacterium rhamnosi
GACTACGCCAGGCAACTGCGCCGGAAATTACAGTGTAACCAGAACATGGACTGCTACAGATGATTGTGGAAACTTCTCCACCGCTACGCAAACCATCAATGTTCAGGATATTACTGCACCGACTCTTACTTGTCCAGCTAATCAAACAGTTGATTGTGGTGTTGAACCTGTTTTTGGTATTCCAACAATAAGTGACGGTTGTGATCCAAATCCAACTTTGAATGATTTGGGTATTACAACAAGAAACAATCCTGATGGTTCAGTGACTTACACAAAAACTTGGAGTGCTACTGACGCTTGTGGCAATACATCCGCTACTTGTAGTCAAAGTATCACAGTAAGTGCCTGTGAGGGATGTACTTTAGGATATTGGAAAAACCATACAGATAGATGGTGTTCTACTTATACTCCTTCAATGTTGTTTGGCGATGTGTTTGTAAATGCACCGGCTAATCTTGCTAATTTGACTTTGTTGCAGGCTCTAAATTTAGGAGGCGGAGGGATTTTTAACTTAGCTCGTCAAGGAGTAGCCGCTCTATTGAACGCTTGTAGTGATGAAGTTGATTTTCCAGCACCTTATTCTAATAATCCTCAATCAGTAATAAACGCTGTTAACGCAGCCTATTTAGCTGGTGGAGCCGCACCTGGAAAATTAGCAACTCAATTGGATAATCTTAATAATACAGGTTGTCCTTTGGGAGGAACCAGCGCTACCCATAAAGAAGATAGTTTAAATACTAGCGTTGGTTTTACTGCTTTTCCGGTTCCTTTTAAAGATAAGCTTACTATTAGATACGATTTTGATTATGTATCTGATGTGGTGATCGATGTGTATAATGCACAAGGAGTTTCAGTACTTTCAAAAACAGATACCAATAGTTATTTGAACAAAGAAGTTACTTTGCACCTTCATTCGTACAAAGGTCAAGAACAAGTTTATGTTGTTAGAGTAACTACTAATCGAGGAAGCAGCGTGAAAAAAGTTATGTCCTCAAAATAATTTTTAATAATCATCTGGTCCAGAAAAATGAAACGGATTAGAGTATAAAATTAAACCTCGAAAGTAAAAATTTCGAGGTTTTTTTATTTCTTTTTCACTGCTTTTTCACTCCTTTTCTAGATCAGTTTATTTTATTCTGATTTATGCTGCGTTTAGATAAAATTTAAATGTAAGATTATGTTTTAAAATACTGAAAATCAATTATTTACAATTAAAATTAACGAATTTTTGGTCCTTTTTTCGCATAGTAATTTTCTTAATCAAAGGGTTTTTTATCGGATAAGTTTGTTGTTTATCTGATTTATTTTTGTTTTTGAAACCCTGTTTTGATTCATTGATTATCTTTAATACAGTAAAAAAATAATTAAATTCTAAGCTGTTTTTTAAAACAGTTTACGGGTAAAAAAGAGTTGCTTATATTGCTCCCCACAATAAAATATCCTTTTGATGATTGCGTTCTTCATAAACTTGTTTTTTGAAGGTGTGTTTTAGTAGAGCAGGTTTTATCGATCAAATCGGAAAACTTTTTGTTTTTCTTCGTCTTACTTATTTATTAATTTAAATTAAGGTTTTTAAGTTTTTTTAAGCCCCATTTTGATGGAGTACTTCGTAAAGTGTTTATGAAGGTGTTTTATTTTTCTACAAATTTTTTATTCCCAAGTCTACTGGTTTCCTGCTTTTTAACAATTATGGTGTTAAAACTTTAGTATCATGAAAAAGATTACTATTTCGAATTTTTTCGATGTATTATCCCGTAAAATGATTAGTTCGTTTTTAACAAAAGAGAGCGTTTTTAGAAACTTCGTGCCATTTTTGTCAATATGCTTCTTGTTTTTTTCTTCACAAATTTATGGACAGTTTGCTAATGTAAACCCGCCCTTAGGTGGATTCGCTATTGATGGAGGTTTAAGAGCCAATACGCCAACGAGTCCTAGCCCATTCACAAGTAACCAGGGTGATTGGTACCCCGGAGCTGGAGGTACTGGTTTGTCTGTTTTTGAGAATTCAGGTAATGTGATACCACCGGCTACTACTCAAACAAGTGGACGTGCAGCTGCCGAGTCCTTTAATGGCAATGACAACGTTTTTACTAATGGTAGTAAATTTAATGATTTTGTGTCCTCTTTAAGATGGTTTGTGAATTCTGCGCCGGATAAAAACGATATTAATAATGCATTGTATCATGTCTCTCGTGACGGTATTAATAACCAATGGATCTTTATTTCAGGGGATCGTTTGTCTACTAATGGAACCAGTTATATTGATTTTGAATTATTGCAAGGTGGTATTGTCCAAAATGCCAACGGTACTTTTACAGGTACTCCGGTACTAAGTAAACCAAATGGTGGCGGTAGAACAGAAAATGATGTAATCATTTCTATGGAATATACCAATGGTGGTTCAAAGCCTAATGTATTTATCTACCAATGGAAGGGGAGTGGAAATAATTGGTCCTACCAACAAGTGCCATCTTCAGCGGCGCTATTGGCCAATGCATTTGCTGAAACCAACAGAGCGGGTGCGGAAACTAATTTGCCTTATTCTGCATTTGGCAGCACCACGTATCAACAATTTGCTTTTGTAGAAGCAGCCGTTAATGTTACTTATCTAACTAATATACTTGGAGGCACAAGTTGCAGTAATCTTAACATAAAAACGTTATGGGTTAAAACAAAGGCTTCCGCTTCTTCAACGGCTGCCCTCAAAGACTTTATAACCCCTATTCCTGTGGATTTAGTTTTTGGTAGCACGGACATTGATCCTATTTCACCAAAATGTGCAAGCGATAATACAGCTTATCTTTTATCAGCAACACCAGCTGGTGGTGTTTTTAGCGGACCGGGAGTAAGTCTTGTTAGTGGTAGCTATTATTTTACACCTTCTAATGCTGGTGTTGCCGGAAATAAAACTATTACTTATGTTACCGCTGATGGCAGTTGTACAACAACGGAAACGATTGTAGTGAATGCATTACCAACCGCGACAGCAAGTAACAATGGTCCGGTATGTTCTGATACAACTACTATAACATTAAATGAAACTGGTGGCGATGCGGTATCATGGTCATGGGTTAGCGACGGAAGTGCTACCATAACCGATCCGACTGATCAAAGTCCAACGGCGACAGGATTTGTTCATGGTGAGAAATTTACAGTAACCGTTACAGATGCTAATGGCTGTATATCAACAGCAAACACTACAATTACAGTAAATGACAATCCTGGTACGCCAGCTGTAAGTTACACTCCTCCTACATGTACTCAAAACACGTTTAGTATTACCGTCTCTGGTGTAATCAGCGGTGGTAGTTATACAGTACTGGATAAAAATGGAAATGCGATTTCAGGAATTTCTCCATCGGTACCTTATGCGGCTCCAAATGGCAGTAATATTGTATTTAGTAATATTCCTGCAGGATCGGGTTATCAGGTTTCTGTTTCAGTTGGTGACTGTAGTTCTGATGCTAACAGTTGCCCAGCAGCTGCTAAACTCATTAGTTCAGCTCCCAAAACAAAAGAAATAATCGCTCCAATTGCTGCGAAAATTGAAACTGCGGGTTTTGACGCGTATCCAGTTCCTTTCAAAGATTTGCTAACTGTCAAATACAATTTTGACTATGCATCCGATGTAAAAATTGAAGTATTCAATGCGCAAGGTATTTCAATACTTTCAAAAATCGATACAAATAGTTATCTAAACAAGGAAATTACGCTAGACCTTCGTTTGAACAAAGGAAAAGAACAAGTGTATGTTGTGAAAGTAACTACTAATCGCGGAAGCAGTGTGAAAAAAGTACTATCATCCAGATAGACCTAATTAATAATTGTCTAATCCACCACAAAAGAATAACCCGGATTAGAAAATACTAGTAAACCTCGAAAGTAAAATTTTCGGGGTTTATTTACCTCTTTTTTAATTGCATTTGAAGTTGTTTTTATTAAAACAATTTATTTGGTAATAAAAGAATCTAGTTATTGCTCCCCACAATACAATATCCTTTTAATGACGGATTTCTTCAAAAATAAATTTTTGAAGGTATTTTTTTTATGCAATTTTTATAGCCCAAGTCTGCATTTTCCAGCTATATAACAAGTATGGTGTTAAAACTTCATTATCATGGAAAAAAATTCACTCCTCACGTTTTTCGAAATTTTATCGAACAAAATTAAATCTTGCTTTTTAACGAAAGATAAGGTTTCTAAATTAGGTTTTTTAATGTCTAATTTATTAAATTTTAGTCCCAAATTACAAAATGCGGCCCTTGTAAAACGGTATTCCCATAATAATGTTTCAAAATCAGGGGATAAAGGATTAACACTTTCTTTTAGGAACTTGGTGGCATTTTCATTAATTTGTTTCTTGTTTTTTTCTTCACAAATTTATGGACAGTTTGCTAATGTAAACCCACCAGCTGGGGGATTCGCTATTGATGGGGGTTTAAGAGCCAATACACCAACAAGTCCTAGCCCATTCACAGCTAACCAGGGTGATTGGTACCCCGGACCTGGAGGTACTGGTCTGTCTGTTTTTGAAAATTCAGGTACTGTGATAGCACCGGCTACCACTCAAACAAGTGGACGTGCAGCTGCCGAAGCCTATAATGGCACCGACAACGTTTTTACTAATGGTAGTAAATTTAATGATTTTGTGTCCGCTTTAAGATGGTTTGAGAATACTGCACCGGATAAAAACGATATTAATAATGCGTTGTATCATGTATCACGTGACGGCAGTAATAACCAATGGATCTTTATCTCAGGGGATCGTCTGTCTACTAATGGAACCAGTTATATTGATTTTGAATTATTGCAAGGTACTATTGTCCAAAATGGCAACGGTACTTTTACTGGTGTCCCGGTATCAAGTAAACCAAATGGTGGTGGTAGAACACTTAATGATATAATTATTTCCATGGAATATACCAATGGCGGTACAAAACCTAATGTGTTTATCTACCAATGGAAGGGGAGTGGTAACAATTGGGCCTACCAACAAGTAACATCTACGCCACAGTTATTGGCCAATGCATTTGCTGAAACCAACAGAGCGGGTGCGGAAACTAATCTGCCCTATTCTGCATTTGGCAGTACTACATATCAACAATTTGCTTTTGTAGAAGCAGGTATTAACATCAGCTATCTATTGCAGCAATCTGGTTTAGCTTGTAGCGGTCTTAACATACAAACTTTATGGGTTAAAACAAAGGCTTCCGCTTCTTCAACGGCTGCCCTCAAAGACTTTATAACTCCTATTCCTGTGAACTTTAGTTTTGGTAACTCAACAATAACCCCTATTTCGCCAAAATGCGCAAGCGATACTACACCATATCTTTTATCAGCAACACCGTCTGGGGGTGTTTTTAGCGGACCGGGAGTAAGCTTTACCAATGGTAGCTATTATTTTACACCCTCCAATGCCGCTGCCGGACCAAACACTATTACTTATATTACTGCTGATGGCAGTTGTACAGCAACAGTAGACATTACTGTGAATGCAAATCCTGTTGTTTATACTTTAAGTGGTAATTCTATTTGTGTCTCAGCTCCCAATACCGGAGTTATCACATTGAGCAATTCACAAACGGGTGTTAGCTACCTGTTAAAGAAAGCAAGTGATAACACCTCTGTGCTACCTTCACAGGACGGAACAACAGGTTCTTCACTTACATGGACAGCACTTCCGGCAGGAGTAAACTATTATGTTGTGGCTACAGGCGTGGCTCCAACAAATTGTACTTCCCAAACAGCAAATGCATCAGTAACTGAAGTAGCAAATCCTGTTGTTTATACTTTAAGTGGCAATTCCATTTGTGCCTCAGCTGCCAATACAGGAGTTATCACATTGAGCAATTCACAAACGGGCGTAAGCTACCAGTTAAAGAAAGCAAGTGATAACACCCCTGTGCAAACGGCACAGTCTGGAACAACAGGTTCTCCACTTACATGGACAGCACTTCCGGCAGGTGTACCCTACTATGTCTTGGCTACAGGCGCTGCTCCAACTAATTGTACTTCACAAACAGCAAATGCAGCTGTAACTGAAATAGCAAATCCTGTTGTTTATACCTTAAGTGGTAATTCTATTTGTGCCTCAGCTCCAAATACCGGAATTATTACATTGAGCAATTCACAAACAGGTGTCAGTTACCAGTTAAAGAAAGCAAGTGATAACAGCATTGTGCAAACGGCACAGGCTGGAACAACAGGTTCTCAACTTACCTGGACAGCACTTCCGGCAGGAGTACCCTACTATGTATTAGCTACAGGTGCTGCTCCAACTAATTGTACTTCCCAAACAGCAAATGCAGCTGTAACTGAGGTAGCAAATCCTGTGGTTTATACCTTAAGTGGTAATTCCATTTGTGCCTCAGCTGCCAATACCGGAGTTATCACATTGAGCAATTCACAAACAGGTGTCAGTTATCAGTTAAAGAAAGCAAGTGATAACAGCAGTGTGCAAACGGCACAGTCCGGAACAACAGGTTCCCAACTTACCTGGACAGCACTACCGGCAGGAGTACCCTATTATGTCTTTGCTACAGGCGCTGCTCCAACTAATTGTACCTCTCAAACAACAAATGCATCCGTTACTGAGGTCGCAAATCCTGTTGTTTATACTTTAAGTGGCAATTCCATTTGTGCCTCAGCACCCAATACCGGAGTTATCACATTGAGCAATTCACAAACGGGCGTAAGTTACCAGTTAAAGAAAGCAAGTGATAACAGCAGTGTGCAAGCGGCACAGTCAGGAACAACAGGTTCTCAACTTACCTGGACAGCACTTCCTGCAGGGGTACCCTACTATGTATTGGCTACAGGTGCTGCTCCAACTAATTGTACTTCCCAGACAGCAAATGCAGCTGTAACTGAGGTAGCAAATCCTGTTGTTTATACTTTAAGTGGTAATTCCATTTGTGCCTCAGCTCCCAATACCGGAATTATTACATTGAGCAATTCACAAACAGGCGTAAGCTACCAGTTAAAGAAAGTAAGTGATAACAGTAGTGTGCAAACGGCACAGGGTGGAACAACAGGTTCTCAACTTACCTGGACAGCACTTCCTGCAGGAGTAAGTTACTATGTATTAGCTACAGGTGCTGCTCCAACTAATTGTACTTCCCAAACAGCAAATGCAGCTGTAACTGAGGTAGCAAATCCGGTGGTTTATACTTTAAGTGGTAATTCTATTTGTGCCTCAACTCCCAATACCGGAGTTATCACATTGAGCAATTCACAAACAGGTGTCAGCTACCAGTTAAAGAAAGCAAGTGATAACAGCAGTGTGCAAACGGCGCAGTCCGGAACAACAGGTTCCCAACTTACCTGGACAGCACTTCCGGCAGGAGTAAGCTACTATGTATTGGCTACAGGTGGCGCTCCAACTAATTGTACTTCTCAAACAGCAAATACAGCTGTAAGTGAAGTGGCAAATCCTCCCGCGCCAATCGTAACATACAATGCGCCTGCATGTAATGAGACTACTTTTAGTATTACTATTTCCAGCGTAATTAGTGGTGCTAGTTATACAGTTCTGGATAAAAATGGAAATGCGATTACAGGAATTTCTCCTGCGTCACCTTATACTGCTTTAAATGGGAACAATATTATATTTAGTAATATTCCAGCAGGATCGGGTTATAAGGTTTCTGTTTTAAACAATGGCTGTGGTTCTTCTCCTAGCAGTTGCCCAGCAACTGCTAAAGTAATCAGTCCAAGCGTCGAAAAAACAGATACAATTGCTCCAATCGAAACAAAAATCGAAACAGCAGGTTTTGATGCATATCCAGTTCCGTTCAAAGACTTGCTTACTATCAAGTACAATTTTGATTATGTATCTGACGTGAAAATAGAGGTGTTTAACGCTCAGGGTATTTCAATACTTTCTAAAATGGATACCAAAAGTTATTTGAATAAAGAAATTGCGCTAGATCTTAAATTGAATAGAGGAAAAGAGCAAGTGTATATTGTGAAAGTGACTACTAATCGTGGAAGTAGTGTGAAAAAAGTAATGTCTTCCAGATAATTTTTAAAATTAATTTTAACTAAAAAGCATCCGTTTGTCGGATGCTTTTTTTTCTGTTCCTTACTTTAATTGATTGTATAAGTACACTATTTTAGTTAATTTTAAATAGCCAATATGCAAGTCGTCTTCTTTTAAATTACTTTTGGATTTTCTGATTTTCAGGGAATACTGTTCTTTAAATTGCTTGTGGAGTACGTCCGATATATTGTAAATATCATCCAGATCGATTCCGTATTTGTCATCAATGTGTGAAATAGCTTCCTTGAAACCGCAATGTTTGAAAAAAGTGGTAGCTTTTGCATTTTTGGAAGCCAATCCTAAACTTTTGACAACAGTAAGTATTTTATGGTGGTATTCTTCAAACTCATTTTCTTTATAACCACCCAAATTGATGAAAAATAATTTTTCTGAAGCAGTATTTGCAGCTGTCTCTATAGCAATAATTTCTATCGAATAATTATCGACTACAGTAACTTCTCGCCATGCATCAATATGAAGTTGTCCTTTGGCTTCAGTCCAAAAAGTTTTCATCTGCGAAATTAAGTTTTTTAAGGAATTTCCAATTCCAAAAAAATATCATGCTGTTCGGTAATCCTTCCTATTGGCTTACCGTCCAGTAATATCATGTAAAGTTTTAGCTGTTTTTTTATTTTCAGATTTACAATTTTTGTAAAAAATAAAGTTTGGCACAATTCATGAATGTGTAAATAAAATTAACCATTAAAAAAATTAAAATCATGAAAAAGATAATTACACTTTTAGCCATCGCAGGATTATTTACTTTACAAAGTTGCACTGTAAATGACGACAATCCTTATGTAGACAATGATACTATCAGCGAAGTATTTGAAGTTAGTGCCTCATTTAATTCAACTAACAATTATAGTAGAATAGTGCCGCTTAATCCTCCTATTTTCACTTCTGATGTGGTCTTGGTATACCGATTATCTGGTTCCACTGCTCAGGGTGATGTATGGAAATTATTGCCTGAAACCCATTATTTTAGCGATGGAACATTAGATTTCAGTTATGATTATGATTATACTACTACCGATGTAAGTGTCTTTATGGTTGGTAATGATTTACAAGATGTTACTGCTGACTTCAGATTGAATCAGGTGCTTAGAATTGTGATAGTGCCGGCAGGTTTTGCAACTTCAATCAACAAGAATAGTTATGAATCCGTTATATCTGCTTTAAAAATAAATGAAAGCCAAATTAAAAAAATTGAAATGAAATAAATAAAAAAAGGAAATCGAAAGATTTCCTTTTTTTATGCTTGTTTTTTTTAGGATCGAATTGGAATATTATTCTTCTACAGCTCCTTCTTCTTTACTCATTTTTAAAGACACGATAATTCCAGTCAAAAGCGAAATTGCGATAAAAGCCAGCGATACCCATTCTGGCATTTCTATAAAATCATGAAGTAGCATTTTAAGCCCAACAAAAGTCAAAATCGCAATAAGGCTGTATTCTAAATAAGCAAATTTTTCTAGCATATGAGCCAAGAAGAAATACATGGATCGCAAGCCTAAAATGGCAAAGATATTTGAGCTAAAAACTAAAAAAGGATCACTTGTTATTGCTAAAATTGCAGGAACACTGTCAATGGCAAATACAACATCCATTACTTCAATAACAACTAATGCAACGAAAAGTGGTGTTGCAGCGGTTATGTGTCTTCTTTTTACAAAGAAATGCTCTTCGTCGATATGATTTGAGATAGGCATGATCTTTTTAAGACTTTTGTAAACGAATGATTTTTTAGGTTCAAATTTTTCATCTTCATTGGTGAACAGCATTTTCATTGCTGTATAGATCAGAAATGCACCAAAAACATAAGTAGTCCACGCAAATTTATTAATAAGCAAAACACCAAAATAAATCATTAGTCCTCTAAAAACAATCGCACCAAGGATTCCCCAAAACAAAACTCGATGTTGGTATTTTTGCGGAATTCTGAAAGCAGAAAAAATAATAGCAATAACAAATATATTGTCAACGCTTAGTGATAATTCTATTAAATAACCTGTAATGAATTTTATTGATGCATCAATTGGTTTCAATCCGTCAGGATTTGAAATATAGTTATTAGCATACAGCCAGAATATAACTCCAGAAAATAAAAAAGAGAGTGTGACCCAAACGGCAGTCCATTTACCAGCTTCTTTAGAACTAATAATATGCGGTGTTTTATTGAAAACTCCTAAATCGAGTGCAAGAAATAAGAAGACGGCAGCTAAAAATGAAATCCAGACAATCATAAACTAAGTTGTTAATTATAGGTTGGGCAAAGATACTTTTTGATTTTTTAAGTTTGAAACTTATTTTAAAATAAAGTTACGTTTGAATCTAAAAAAAAGTGCCTTCGCAATGAAGGCACTTTTAAATTATAAACAGATCTGGTTTATATAGATTCTTATACTAATTCTTCAATTAATACAGATTTTACAGTTTTTACAATTCTAGCAGCAATTTTGTATGGATCACCATTAGATGCTGGTCTTCTGTCTTCCAACCATCCTTTCCATCCTTTTTGAACAGTAATTAACGGGATTCTGATTGACGCTCCTCTATCAGAAACTCCATAAGAGAAATCATGAATAGAAGCAGTTTCGTGTTTACCTGTTAAACGTTGGTCATTATATGCTCCGTAAACAGCAATGTGTTCTGCAGTTACAGGTCTAAATGCCTCACATATTTTTTCGTAAACTTCTTGTGAACCACATGTTCTTAATACTTCATTAGAGAAGTTAGCATGCATTCCGGATCCATTCCAATCAGTATCACCTAATGGTTTTGGGTGGTAATCAATATAATAACCGTATTTTTCAGTTAAACGATCTAGTAAATATCTGGCGATCCATATTTCGTCACCTGCTTTTTTAGCTCCTTGTGCGAATAATTGGAATTCCCATTGACCACAAGCAACTTCTTGATTGATACCTTCGAAGTTAATTCCTGCAGCGATACATAAATCAGCGTGCTCTTCTACTAAACTTCTTCCGTGAGTGTTTTTCCCACCTACAGAGCAGTAGTACATACCTTGTGGTGCAGGGTAACCGCCTATTGGAAATCCTAAAGGTAATAAAGTTTTAGTATCCATAATAAAGTACTCTTGTTCGAAACCAAACCAGAAATCACCATCATCATCAATAGTCGCTCTTCCGTTAGAAGGATGTGCAGTACCATCAGCATTCATAACTTCTGTCATAACCAAGTATCCATTTATACGTGTAGGATCCGGATAGATAGCAACAGGTACTAATAAGCAATCAGATGAACCACCTTCTGCTTGTTTTGTAGATGAACCATCAAAAGACCAGTTTCCTATTTCTTCTAATGTTCCTTTAAAGTTTTCGTGTTCTTCAACTTTGGTTTTACTTCTAAGATTTTGAGTTGGTTCGTATCCGTCTAACCAAATGTATTCTAATTTAACTTTAGCCATAATATTATAAATTTTATTCGTTTATTCTTATTTGTTTGCAAATATAAATTAAATTTTTTATGAGTCGAAATCAGGGGGTATTTTTTGTTATGAAGGATGTTATTTTTCGCATAAGTGTATTTTAGTAGGGGGTAAAATTTTAAAATGACAATTTTTTATGGGTATAAAAATTAATTTCACAATTGTAATACAGATGGTTTTTTATTTTATATTGATTATATTTGTTTTTTTATCAAATCGATTAATAATAATTTAAAAATCGCAACATGTCAACATTACGTTTTCAAGCTTTGAGAGAAGCTTCAACCAGAAAGCCAGTTCAATTTGAAGAAACTGATAGAAAATCAACGATTTTTGGTTCAAATGTATTTAATGAAAAAGCAATGAAGCAATATTTGACTTCAGATGCCTTTAAAGGAGTGCAAGGTGCTGTTCAGCATGGAACTAAAATAGACAGAAAATTAGCGGATTATATCGCAATGGGAATGAAAGAGTGGGCCTTATCAAAAGGAGTTACTCATTATACGCACTGGTTTCAACCCCTTACAGGGACAACTGCGGAAAAACACGATGCTTTTTTTGAGACATCATACGATGGTAGTGATCCAGTAGAAAAATTTGGTGGTGCACAGTTAGTACAACAAGAGCCAGACGCGTCTAGTTTCCCAAATGGTGGAATTAGAAACACATTTGAAGCAAGAGGATATACAGCTTGGGATCCTACTTCTCCAGCATTTATTTTTGGAACTACTTTATGTATTCCTACCGTTTTCATTTCCTATACAGGAGAAGCTTTAGATTATAAAACACCTTTGCTGAGAGCTTTAACGGTGATGGACGATGCGGCTACTGAAGTATGCAAATATTTCGATAAAAATGTAAAAAAAGTTACTGCAACTTTAGGATGGGAGCAAGAATATTTTTTAGTTGACAGAGCATTAGCAAATTCACGTCCTGATCTGATGATGACAGGAAGAACTTTGCTTGGGCATACTTCTGCTAAAGGACAACAATTAGACGATCACTATTTTGGTTCTATACCAACACGTGCTTTAACGTATATGAGAGATTTAGAGCAGGAGTGCATGTTGTTAGGAATACCTGTAAAAACACGTCACAATGAAGTAGCTCCAAATCAATTTGAGTTGGCACCTATATTCGAGGAGACAAATTTAGCAGTTGATCATAACTGTTTATTAATGGATGTGATGGAAAAAGTGGCTGAACGTCATGATTTGAAAGTTTTATTCCATGAAAAGCCTTTTAAAGGAGTTAATGGTTCAGGGAAACATAATAACTGGTCATTGGCTACAGATACTGGGGTAAACTTGTTAAGTCCAAGTAAAACTCCAATGAGTAATTTACAGTTTTTGACTTTCTTTATCAATACGATCAAAGCGGTAAATGATAATGAATCATTATTGAGAGCCGCTATTGCCTCTGCAAGTAATGATCACAGATTAGGTGCAAATGAAGCGCCACCCGCAATTATCTCTGTATTTATTGGAGAGCAATTAACAAAAGTTTTAGCGGAATTAGAAGGTGTAACTACTGGAAAATTATCTCCAGAGGAGAAAACAGATTTAAAATTAAACGTTGTAGGTAAAATACCGGATGTTCTTTTGGATAACACCGACAGAAACAGAACATCGCCATTTGCCTTTACAGGAAATAAATTTGAGTTTAGAGCTGTAGGTTCTATGGCAAACTGTTCTAATGCAATGACTACTTTGAATGCTATTGTTGCTAAACAATTGCGAGACTTCAAAGTTGAAGTTGATGCTTTGATTGAGTCTAAAGACATGAAAAAAGACGATGCAATTTTCAATGTTTTGAGAGAATATATCAAGCAATCTAAAAAAATTCTTTTTGAAGGAGATGGATATAGTGAAGAATGGGAAGTCGAAGCGGCGAAGAGAGGTTTAAGTAATTACAAAACAACTCCTGAAGCATTAAAAGCGAGAGTTTCTAAACAATCTTTGGATTTGTTTTCTGAGCTGAATATCATGAATCATATCGAGGTCGAAGCGCGTTATGAAATTGAATTAGAAGAGTATACTAAGAAAATTCAAATTGAAGGTAGAGTTTTAGGTGATATTTCTAAAAATCATGTTGTTCCTACTGCAATTCGTTACCAAAATACTTTGATTACTAATGTTAAAGGTTTGAAAGATATTTTTGGGTCTGATTTTGAAACAATTGCTAAAGAGCAGATTATCTTGATTAAAGAGATTTCTGGACACATCGAAGGGATTAATTCTAAAGTAGAAGAGATGACCAACGAAAGAAAAGTAGCTAACAATTTGACAGATGCGCAAGAAATGGCAGAAGCTTATTGTAATAAGGTAAAACCTTATTTTGAAATCATTAGAAATCACTGTGATAAACTGGAATTACTAGTTGATAATGAACTTTGGACATTAACGAAATACAGAGAATTATTGTTTACAAAATAGTAACACGTTCCCTATTTTATTAAAAATGCCTATCTGTTTTGGATAGGCATTTTTTTATGTTCTAATCTAGAGCGTTTTCTCGCGAATTGAGTTTAATTATTTGTTGACTATACAGTTTCTTCTGCTGTTGTCGGGTCAATGGTTGCTGATACTCTACTGATAGAATTCGCAGGAAATCCACCTAGTTTTGCGTGTTCACGAATCATTTCCTCGCTAGGAGCAATGTAAGTACAGTAGATTTTGTCAGCGGTTACCTGGCTGTTAACCCATTGTATTTGGGTACCCATTTTACCCAATACTCCGCAGGAAGTTTGTGAAATCGCTTTCAATTGTTCGGCATTCAGTTTACCTGCGCCGGGAATCTCTCGTTCAATTACAAATTTAGGCATGATGTTATGGTTTTTAGTTTCCTACTCCTGTGGCTTTTCGGTATGGCCCCGTTTTTTATAGTGGTCACTGGTTTCCACTTTCTCAGTTTAATACTAAATTTCAATTTAAATCAATATCAATTTAGCATACAATTCACTAAATTAAATAGTGTTTATTTATTTGTTCTACATTATTGTTTTAATGTAAAAAATTAATAAACAAAACGTTAGTGTAAATTTAAGGAAATAAATCCACATTCGATTTACAGACTAGGGAATTAACGAAACACTTGAAAACCCGATAGGCAAAACCCAAAAAAAATAATTATCTTTGCCGCAAAACATATCTGCTCAAAAGCAGGTTACACAACTAAACTACATGAGTTCAGATACTTCAAAAAGATATGCACTTCGCGGTGTTTCAGCATCTAAAGAAGATGTGCATAATGCCATAAAAAACATCGACAAAGGATTATTTCCACAAGCATTTTGTAAAATTGTCCCTGACTATTTAACCCAAGACGAAGAATATTGTCTGATTATGCATGCTGATGGAGCAGGAACGAAATCGTCTCTTGCCTATATGTATTGGAAAGAAACAGGAAATATTTCTGTTTGGAAAGGCATTGCCCAAGATGCATTGATTATGAATATCGATGATTTATTGTGTGTAGGGGCAACGGATAATATTTTACTTTCTTCAACTATTGGAAGAAATAAAAACTTGATTCCTGGTG
Organism: Flavobacterium rhamnosi; assembly: GCF_048286515.1. Taxonomy (NCBI): domain Bacteria; kingdom Pseudomonadati; phylum Bacteroidota; class Flavobacteriia; order Flavobacteriales; family Flavobacteriaceae; genus Flavobacterium; species Flavobacterium rhamnosi. Next base: position 15,033 of record NZ_JBLVPS010000033.1, read on the forward strand.
AAGTAATTTCAGCTATCATCAACGGAACCGAAGAACTGATTAAAGAACTCGATTCTTTTGGCGTGACCATCCATTCAACGGGCGGAGAAACAGCTGATGTAGGTGATATTGTTAGGACTATTATTGTAGATTCAACGGTAACAGCGCGCATGAAGCGTTCTAAAGTAATTGATAATGCTAATATTAAAGCGGGCGACGTAATTGTTGGATTGGCTTCTTTTGGCCAGGCTACTTACGAAAAAAGTTATAATGGCGGAATGGGCAGTAACGGATTAACATCAGCACGTCATGATGTTTTTGGAAAGTATTTGGCAACAAAATATCCAGAGAGTTTTGATGCTGCAGTTCCTGAAGAATTAATTTATTCCGGGCAAGTGAATCTTACTGATACTGTAGAGCATTCACCGATCGACGCGGGACAATTAGTGCTTTCGCCTACCAGAACGTACGCACCTATTATTAAGAAAATTTTAGATCAGTATACTTCTAATGAAATTCACGGAATGGTGCATTGCAGCGGTGGAGCGCAAACGAAGATTTTACATTTTGTAGAAAATCTACATATTATAAAAGACAATTTGTTTCCGGTTCCTCCATTATTTCAGTTGATACAAGAGCAATCCAAAACGGATTGGAAGGAAATGTACCAGGTATTCAATTGTGGACACCGTATGGAAATTTACGTTCCCGAAGCTATTGCTGAAGCTATTATCGCGATCTCAAAATCATTCAATGTTGATGCACAAATCGTTGGTAGAGTAGAGGCAGCTGACGCAAAAAAACTGACTATTATCAGTGAATACGGAACTTTCAAATATTAAAAAGTAAAAGGAACAAGCCATGTACGAATTACTTTTTTGGAGATATCAGGACGGCATTTATCTAAACCATCACTTGGTTTAGGAAGCGATTATTGAGGGACAAGAAGTAGCAGGTCTTGAAGAACTTCCTGTGACTGTCATTCTCAATAGGATTAATACGCTGTTCTCTCAATGGGAAAAAGTAGATGACAATAGTTGGAAAAATAACAATGGAAAAGGAGCTTTTCAAATAAAAACCACTCCTCAAAGCATTCAAATCGATTGCTACGGAACCGAAGGAAAGATCATGAATCAATTGGTAGATGCATTAGCTGAATTCAATTGTCCGTTGTACGATCCACAAGTTCCAGAACGCTACGATGAAATGAGTGAGTAGTGTTTTTTAAAAGCTAATCCAGTATACATTACAGTCCCACAGTTCGAAAGACATATTTTTGACTGTGGGATTTTCATTTTTATCGGAGTTAAGAGCATCATAATTTAGGGATTTAAAGGAAGTTCACTTTGAGAATTTTTTATTTTCTTTGTGGTAAATAAATATAAAGATGGACTTAGATTTCTCTCAAAATACAATCCTCGAAGACGAATCAATTTTATTGCGTCCTTTACAGCAAGCCGATATCGAAAATTTACTGGAAATTTCCCTTAACGAACCTGAAACTTGGGAATACTCGTTAGTACGTGCTAACGGCAGAGAAAATTTAGAAAACTATATCAAAATAGCCTTAAATGCCAGAGAAAACAAAATTGAATTCCCTTTCATAGTTTTTGACAAAAAATCAGGGAAATATGCAGGAAGCACGCGTTTTTATGATATTAATCTGGCATTCAAAACCTTGCAACTAGGCTACACCTGGTACGGGAAAGATTTCAGGGGAATGGGACTCAACAAGCACTGTAAATTTTTGCTGTTGCAATTTGCTTTCGAAAGCCTTGGAATGGAGCGCGTGGAATTCCGTGCAGATAATAACAACCAGAGAAGTATAGCTGCCATGAAAAGTATTGGTTGTACCGTAGAAGGAGTCTTACGAAGCCACATGCCTACTTTTGGGAGTGATGTTCGGAGAGACAGTATTGTTTTAAGTATTCTTAGAAATGAATGGTTCGACAAGGTAAAAGAAAATTTAAAAAATAAATTATAGAAAACTATAAGGGATAAGAGTTTAAATACTGTTGCTTTTACTGTGATTACTTCTATAATGGTATTTGGAATGTTTCTTACTGGGGTTTTTGATTTCATCCATAATTACGAGTACGGAAATACTAATTATTGATGAAAAGAAACACCAAACCGAAACCACATAATCTACGTAAGAGATTTTTGTTATAATATAGGAAATGATGATGGTGATGCTTAAAATCCACATTTTTTTGATATTTGAAAATAATGGAGGGGCAACAGTTGCAATGATGTAAAGTATATCGCCATAGCCCCCAAACACTACTGGATAGTTTTGGAGGTATGAAATATGGGATCCAATAATTTTTGCTTCAACGGTATATGTAACTAGACAATACCCCAGAAATAAGGACACTGCCAAGCCTATTATGAGAAGCGCCAGCTGAAAATTTTTCTCTTCCTTTTCTTTTTCAAGTTTCAGCGATGCTAAAGGAATCCAGGATGGCCACACCACCTGGGCAAAAAACAAATAGATATAGGTTGAAATTTGTTGCAGGGGAGCGAAACCTGACTTTGTCAGTGATAGCCATAAAAAACCCTCAGAAAATTGTTGAACACAAAAAATAATTGGAATACAGGCAAAATAAATTTGGGAAGGCTTTTGTATATTTTTTATTGCCGCAACACTTATTGCTGCAAGAACAATACCCGTTCCAAAACTCGTACTAGCTGAAAAACACATAGGCTTTAATTTATTATGAATAAAAAATAATTCTATCAAGAGTATCAACTGTTGGATAACTATTTATTAATACCATTTAGGGACCTATCAATTACCACACCCACCATGGCGCTTGAAGAATTTCAGCATAAACTACCAAGTCAAAAATAACATGCATTGTAATAACAGGTATCATGCTTTTTGAATAATGCTTTAAAAATCCAAGAACGATATAAGCAGCAAAAGACCATATGAAAAATTCAACAATGTGTTCTTGCGGTCTTGCTGCCGGGGAAAGAAATAAGCAAACTTTGTAAGATGAATGCGCAAGGGCAGCAAATACCACGGCAAAATCCGTATTTATCTTGCTAATCTGACCTTGTATGAACCCCCGAAAAAAGAATTCTTCGATAATAGCAACGCTTATCGCCGCAAATACGAAAGGTCTGATTACCGCAGGAAGTATGGGCATTCCCAGGCTACCCCTGTAATAAATTGCTGCTCCAATACCTAATTCAAGACCAATAACAATATATACAATTGTTTTGAGAGAGAAAATACCACTGAATAGCGACTTGAAGGTTATCAAGGGTGAATCGATGTCACGGCTGATGATGAAAGCTATCATTGCCAAGGGGATGAAAGCTACTGCTTTTAATGGAAAAGGGTAGGTGATTAAATAGGCAAATGCCATGATTTCAGCACTACAAACGACTGCATCAAGCACTGCTTTTTTGGTTCGTCTGGATATCGGTTTCGTTTGCTCTAAATGCTCCATTTTTTTTCTTTTTTAAAATGTTTTTTTAAAAATTTTCTTGGAAAAACGATACTGAAAAAAAATACTGCAGGCATTAGTAAAAGCAGCCAGCCAGAACCTATAAAAGCTATTCTTTCGGCAATTACAACTTCAATATTTTTTTCATTAAAAGGAAACTTCGTATAGCGATAATTTTTTGAAAAGTTTATAATATCATCTTTTGCGACAGCAAATCGTTGTTCTTCTTTAAATTGATATAAAAGCAAAAATAACCCGGCAAGCAACACCACTGCAAGTACAATTGGCAACCTGTTAATCTGTTCTGGTCGATTACTTATAGAGTCTTTAAAGGTGTTCATAACGAAGGAATTTTGGTGTTATAACTTGGTTAGTAACATAGAAAATGAACTTTATACGCGTATTGTCTTTATATCATTAGTGTAAAACAGATTAAAACAAAATTGGCTACTCGAAAATGAAAATGCTGAAATTGATGCCTAAAATAGAATGAGGAGTTGTATCCATCATTTTTTAGGCAACTGATTAATCTATAAGTTAGTTGGATTTATCTTCCTGTCTAACTTTTAAAAAATAATAAGATTTTGGGGATAGTAGAATTCTAAAACAGGGAATTCTTCATGAAAGCTAAATTAAAAATAAATTTTAATTATAGCAACTGAAAATCAATATATTATGAAAATAAAATTGATGCAGTAAGTTTGTGTAAAAAGACAACCATTTAAAATTACTTAAGTGAGGTTGTTTTTTTTAATGTTACCACTGTTATTTAATTTCTTGCGAATAGAGTAACTTGGCTTGATCTAAATTTATGGATTTGCCCGAAGGGATTTCCAAAAAATAATCTAATTGCCATTTCTGGGTTTTTTGTGCTTGTCTGTTCGTTGTTATATCCCATGGCGGATAAACCCGGATAGCTCGTTTTCCTTCTTTCAAATCAGTAGTTAGTATTCCTTGTTGGACAAGCATTGCTTTAGGAAACACAAATTGACCGAAATTATCTCCGCTTCTGGTATTAATAATGAATAAATCGATAGTATCTGAAAGATGAAAGGGCTCAATAGGTCCTTTTCCTTTCCTTTTCCATAACGTAACGAATTGCCCCATTTTTGTAGGCGTGGTTTTAGCTACTCGGAAGAGTATTGTTAAGGCATCAAGTTCAAATTGATATGCGCCATAATCGGCGCTTTCTTTTTCCATTACAGGATTTATGAGTTCAAAACCACAGGGATCAAAAACAGAAGTTTTGATTTCTAGTAGTATGTTTGGTATTAGGGTTGAAGGCATTACTTTATTTTTGAGTATGATTTGTTATTGAGATCAGTTTGCATTTTTGCAGTTTTTCAAAATTCTTTTTAATAGTTGTTATTTCTTCAACTAAAGTTTTTCTCATTTTCCAATTCGGTTAATTTACATTGGACTTAGATTAAAAATAATTGCAGCTATAAAATTATAATGCCTTTCAAAACTAATTCTACATCGAAAACCAATAACGTTGAATGAATAAACAATTTGGATGCAAATTATAGTATCAAATATATAGAAATAATATTATAAATCCCTAAACAGATTTTAGCTTTAAATTTGATTTCCGATGCTGTAAATATCAATTTTTATACGTCAGGGATAGCAAAGAATTCCTTGCGGTTTTACGCTATATTGCAGCGGACACCGACCTGATTTTTCAGTGTGTTATCCACAATTTTTTTAATTTTTTGCGAAGATTGGTATTTGTATGTGACTAATTTTTAAACAAAAAAGGTAGTGCAGTTTGCGAAAAACTTTGCGAACTTTGCGTTCAAATAATACACTATGAAAATAAATCCAAAAAACGGAATTGACAAGCTCATTTTCGGAATGAAACAAAGTGATGTCATCGCTATTTACGGTAAACCAAATAGAAATTACAAAGACGAAGACGATAATGTGATTTTTGCATACAACAAACTTAAAATGCGTTTGACTTTTTATATAGAGGAAGACTTCAAATTGGGTTATATTGTGGCTTCGAGTCCTGAACTGGAGTTATTCGGAAATAAAGTTATCAATAGAAAAATCAGTGACGTCAAAAAAGATTTGTCTGTCAATGGAATAGTTAAATTTACTCAGGAAGAATTTGATACGTTCGAAAACTATTTCAATGAAGAAAACTGGATTATTTTTCAAACAGAATTTGATGAGGTGGTGAAATTTGAGATTGGCGCGATTATCAATCAAAAAGATGAGTTTGACTGGAAATTTGGAAAGAAGTAGGAGTCTAAGATTTTTAACTTGTGTGGCACAGCAATCGTAAGGTCCGTAGATGCCTTAAATGAATCCGTGTTTGCTGTAGGAGTTCAGTAGAATTTGAAAATAGAAAAACCCGACAGCTTATTATAATTTGTCGGGTTTTTTATTTAAATTTTTTGAGTTTTAAGGTTTTGGAGTCGGTTGTTTTTCAAACATTTCCAATTCAAAAATTAGATTCGTATTGGGTGGAATCACTCCTCCGGCACCCCTTTGTCCATAAGCCAAATTAGCAGGGAGGAAAATCACCATTTTGTCTCCAAAAGACATTAGGCTCAATCCTTCGAGAAATCCAGGAATCATACCGTCTTTTTTACCTGCCTGAAAAGGGAATGGTTGGTATCCATTTTGTGCAGCTCTGTTTGCATCGTATTTTCCGTAGTCTTTGCTTACGTTTTCATAACTGCTGTCAAATAAAGTTCCGTCTTCAAAATAGCCAGCATAATGGAAATAGAAAGTGGTACCGTCAGCTGGTTTTACACCGCTGCCTTTTTGCACTATTTTATATGCTAAGCCGGAAGGAGTACTGGTTGCACTCGCTTTTGCAGTAGATAAGTATGTTGTTTTTGCAGTAATAATATTGCCGTATTTTTCAAAATAAACCTTTTTACTTTCCGCAGCAAGTGCAACTTGTTTCTTTTGGCTTTCAGCATCAATCAATGCTTGTTTCTTAGCGTCTTCTGCTTTATTGTTGAAATAATCTGAGAATACTTTTGGAGCGTCAAATTGTTTTGCTGCTACTCCTTTTCTTATGATGGTAATCTTCTTAATTATATCATCTTGTGTAATTAGATTTACAATATTCATTCCGGCGGTAACATGGCCAAAAATAGTATGTTTCCCGTCTAGCCAAGGGGTTTCTTTATGCGTGATAAAAAACTGGCTTCCATTTGTAGTCGGACCAGAATTAGCCATAGAAAGGATGCCGCCTTTGTTGTGTTTCAAATCGGTAAACTCATCTTTGAATGCATAACCCGGACCACCGGAGCCATTTCCGGAAGGATCACCACCCTGAATCATAAAATCTTTGATAACACGGTGGAATTTTAAACCGTCGAAAAAAGGTTTTCCTTTTAGTTTTTCATCTGCCACAAAAGTATTTTTTCCTTCGGAAAGCGCAATAAAGTTGGCTACGGTAATCGGTGTTTTTTTGTATTCCAACTGAGCGGTAATATCTCCTTTAGTAGTTGAAATGATTGCGAAAATTCCTTCGATTGCAACCGGAGTTTTTACTGTTGGTTTTGCAAGCGGTTTTGCAGTTGGTTTTACCGCTGCTTTTACGCCCGGTTTTGCCAAAGTTGTCGTTGGTTTTTTAGCAGGAACAGTTTTTTTTATGGTTTGAGCCTGAAGATTCAGGATTCCAAAAAACAATAAAAATAGAATTTTAAATTTCATCTTATAATAATTTAAGGTCTGACTTTTTACTTATACTTCGTTATTGAGGCATTGTTTCTAATAATTCAATTTCAAAAATAATATTAGCATTTGGCGGAATTACTCCACCAGCACCAGCTTGCCCATAAGCCTGTTTTGACGGGATGAAGATTATAGCTTTATCCCCTAGAGATAATTTCTCCAGTCCTTCAATAAAACCAGGAATCATGCCATCTTTTTTTCCGGCTTGAAAAGGAATTGGTTGGTACCCGTTTTGAGCCGCTCTGTTTTCATCGTATTTTCCAAAAGTTTTGGCAACACTTTCGATACTTGCATCAAATAGTTCGCCATCTTCAAGAAAACCAGCGTAATGAATGAAAATATTTGCGCCATTAGCGGGTTTTTTACCGCCACTTTTCTGAGTAATTACGTATTGTAATCCGGTAGGTGTTTTTATTGCTTTGGTTCTTAATGCAGCAAAATAAGCTATTTTTTGATCCCTTACTTCTTTGTATTTTTCATTGTAAATTTTTTTATTTTCAGCATCAAGAGCTGCTTTTTTCTTTTGATTTTGAGACTCTACCGAGAAATAATCGCTAAATGTTTTTACTGCATCAAACTTTTTTGCTGATTCGCCATTTCTAATGATTGTCACTTTATTGATGTAATCATTTTGTTCAATCTTATTGACTACATCCATTCCTTTTTCTACAACATGACCAAAAATGGTATGTTTGCCTTCAAGCCAGGGAGTCGCAAGGTGAGTGATAAAAAACTGACTACTGTTGGTTGTTGGTCCATTATTGGCCATAGCTAAAACACCACCTTTGTCAAATCTCAAATCGGAAAACTCATCTTTGAATTTATAACCAGTATCTCCTGATCCTGTTCCTAATGGATCTCCCGTTTGTATCATGAACTCTTTAATCACTCTGTGAAATTTCAAACCGTCAAAAAACGGTCTGTTTTTTAGATTTTCATTAGTAACAAATTTATTTTTTCCTTCAGCCAAAGTGATATAGTTAGCTACTGTGATCGGTGCTTTTTCAAAATCTAATTGTACTATTATTTCGCCTTTATTGGTTTCAATTTTGGCATATAAGCCATCAGGAAGATCATTATGCTCTTCTTTACAAGAATAAAATGATGCAATTACAAGGAATAGGAATAGGATGCTTTTTTTCATTTCTAAAATTTAGTTTATTGTGTTATAGTGTCTTGTGGTTTGGTTTCTGTTGCGACTTCCTGCTTTACCGCCGGAGCTGTTGGTTTTATTTCGCTTTCTTTTCGATAATCCGCTTCTGATTTAAAATCACGAAGTGTTACCGTACAAAGCAGCGGCTTATTTACACCAATTTTCTTGTTGTCACCGTGATAGCCATAGCCCATATGTGAGGTAAATAGAAAATTTACTTTCTCTTTCTTACGCATCAATTTTATGCCGTCTCTCAGTCCCATCATGATATTTTGTTTGTCAACATAATAGACTTGAGGTCTTAATTCTAATTCGGAATATATAATATTACCTTTCAAATCTTTAATCTCATAATCAAAGAATGCAACATCTCCTTTTTTTGGGGTTAAAGTATCCAACTCATTTTTAACTACATAAGAATACCAATAGCCTTTTGATGAAGCAATGAATTTCACTTTAGGATTTCTTTTGATAACCGCATCAATTTGTCCTTCCTCACCGGCGATTAATTTTTTATTTCGCTCTATTGATTTCTTCATAAAACTCCCGGAAGCCTGAGAAATAGGTTTGCGAGCATCTTGATGCTGTTTACAACTTGAAACTAATGCGAACAGACAGAATGCAATTGCGATTAATTTGCTGTTTTTCATATGTTAGATAGTTAGTTTTGTTACTAAATCTTCAAATTTCTTTATTGTTTCTTCCATGGATGCTTCTGATTTTCCGCCAGCTGCATTACGATGTCCACCGCCATTAAAGTGATCTCTTGCAAATTGATTGACATCAAAATCACCTTGGGAACGGAACGAAATCTTGATAATTTTTTCTTCCTTATTTTCGATAAAAATAGCCGTAAAAAGAATTCCTTTTATACTCAGTCCATAATTTACAATGCCTTCCGTGTCTCCTTTTACATATTCGAAAGAGTTTAGCTCATCTTGTGTAAGAGTTGTGTAAGCTGTTTTATGTTCGGTTAACACTTTCATGTTTTGAAGCGCTCTTCCTAATAATTGTAAACGTCCAAAAGAGCTGTTGTCAAATAATAAGGTTGGAATTTCGGTATTTTCTACACCTAAATCAATCAGTTCAGCAACAATTCTGTGGGTATCTCCTGTTGTTTTTGGAAAACGAAATGAGCCTGAATCGGTTAGGATTCCGGTGTAAATACAAGTTCCAATAATTTTGTCGATGTCTTCTTTTTTTCCAAGAAATAAAATGAAGTTGTATAACATTTCACAAGTTGAACCAAACGAAATATCTGAATAGGTAAATGTAGCATAATCATCTGGTTTTTGATGATGATCAATCATGATAAATGGTGCTTTTAGCTTGGCTAAAACATTTTCCATTTCACCTGTGCGGTGCAAAGCATTAAAATCCATTGTGAAGATTAGTTCTGCTTCTTCAAGAATTTTGGTGCAATTGGCTTTGTCTTTTTCATATATTTTGACAGTTTCTGAACCGGGCATCCATGCTAAAAATTCAGGAAACTCATTTGGAGAAACTACAGTTGGATGATGGTTGTTTTTTAATAAAAAATGATATAATCCTAAGGTAGAGCCCATAGCGTCGCCATCGGGACCTCGATGAGGAATAATTACAATTTTTTTTGGAGTTGATAATAACAACTGTATCGCTTGAATGTCTTGTATTTTCATAGTTTGCGAAATTACATTTTTTTAATGTAATGTTGAAATCATTTATATAATTAACAAACTTTTACAATCTTAGAAAAGGTCCAGGTCTTTCGTTTTAATTTTTTGATACAGCCTGTATTTGGCGCCTTTTACAATTTGGGCATGATAGATTCCTACTGAGCCTGAAGAAAAATAGGCTATTAAACAGGCAATGCCAATATAAATGCCGCTTTCGATCCCGAAAAGTTCCATTCCCATGACCGTACAAGCAATAGGAGTATGGGTTGCTCCCGAAAAGACAGCTACAAATCCCATTCCTGCCAAAAGTGCAATGGGCAAAGGAACAATTAGTGATAGCGCACTTCCTAGCGTAGCACCCACAAAGAACAGTGGTGTTACTTCACCACCCTTGAATCCCGCTCCCAGTGTAAATCCTGTAAATAGTATTTTTAAAAGAAAATCATAGGAAGCACTTGGGCTTGAAAATGCATCCACAATTAGTGGTACACCTAAGCCGATATATTTTGTGGTTCCGATAAAGTAAATTGTTAAAGCAAGTATAATTCCTCCTATAAAAGGACGAAGTGGAGGAAAGAGTATTGTTTTCGAAAATAATGCACCCCAAAAGTGTGTGCTTCGGGAGAATAACATGGCTGCTACGCCAAAAAGAATACTCGCTAGAATTACCCAAAATAAATTGGTGAAACTCATTTCGGGAATAGTTGGAATATTGTAATGGGTATGTTTTACTTGCCAGAATTCTACAGTGAAATAAGCGATATACCCCGTTATAAATGCTAATGGAATGCTCTTGTAAGTTATTTTACTGAAGTACAAAACTTCTAAAGCAAACAAGGCTCCAGCCAAAGGGGTGCCGAATACGGAAGCAAAACCCGCGCTGATTCCGAGAATGATTACTGTCTTTCTATCAGAATTAGTAAGCTTAAATATTCCTGTGAATTGGTCGGCAATGGCGCCACCTATTTGTACCGCAGTGCCTTCTCGACCCGCTGAGCCCCCAAAAAGGTGTGTTGTTAAGGTGCTAACAAGTACTAAAGGCGCCATTTTAAGTGGAATGATTTTCTGAGGATTTTCGTATTCTTCCAGCAATAAGTTATTGCCTTTTACAACTGTTTTTCCAAAATAATAAAAACTCAACCCTATTGTTAGACCGCCTATCGGCAAAAGCCAAATAATCCAGTTATGGTGTTCTCTATATTGTGTCACCCATTCGAGTGCTACTAAAAAAAATGCTGAAGCTGATCCAGAAAAAATGCCTGTCAGGACACAAATGACAATCCATTTGAGCGCGACAAGCATTATTTTTTTAGCATTTTTTAAATTCATTATAGAACTGTCGTGGTTTTGTGCTAAAGTATTACAATCCTTCCTGAACTAATGATTTTTCAGCTGCAATGGCCGTAAATTCTATTTCAACCAAATATTCTGGTGCTACTAATTGGTTGATTCCGTAAAAACCAGTTGTAGGTTTTATATCCTTGAAAAAGGTGGCGTGTGCTGTGGCAACTGCTTCAAATGTAGCAATGTCTGTAGTAAATATACGAGTGCGAATCACGTCTTTCATACTTACATTTAAATCTTCAAGAACTTTTTCTACTCTTTCTAAAATATTCAGTGTTTGTGCATGTGCATCATCCGCTTTTACTTTTTCGCCATCTACTATGGCTACAGTTCCTGATACTTCAATGATATTTCCAATACGTACTGCGCGGCAATATCCCATTTTGTCTTCCCATGGTGAACCTGTCAATATGTTTTCTCTTTTCATTTTGCGTTATTATTTATTAAGTTGATTTTTAAAGTTTTAATGTGTAAAATTATTTTTGGTATGTTTTTTGCAATTTATAAAAAATAGTGAAATAAAAAATACTGCTTTTTAATAAAAAAGTTCAATTTTCAGAAATCAATTTTAGAAAATCTTATGTTCTAAAATGTAATAAAATCGGAAATTGAATGTTATAAAAAGAAAGTAAAATTACATCATTTTGTGATTAGTTATTATTGATTTTTTTATTTTTAAAATTTTACAAGCACTGATACGTTAATATCTAAAAAGTTATGAAAAGAATTCTATTGTTAATTGTTGTCTGTGGAATGTCGCTAAGCGGATATGCCCAGAGTGAATTTAGTACAAAATTTAAAGCAATTCCACCAGTAAATAAAAGTCCAAAAATTAAAAAAACAGTTCCGCCGAAGGCAGATGTTCCACCTATTAAGACTCCAAATGTATTCAAGAAACCGGATGTTTTAAACCCAAAACCTAATCCATCGCTTCAGATTGGTACCACTAATAATTTTTCGTTAGCGCCAAAAAATGATTTTATTAATCCTGGAGATGTCTATAAAGACAAGCTTAATAAAAAAGAAGACCAATCAGAAGGGATTGTCTATAGAAGAAATCAAAATTTAGGTGATTTTAAAACGGGTTCGCTTACCGCTAAGGTGAGGTATCGTGATGCAGCATTCGTTGATGGAGACCAGATACGTGTATACTTAAATGACAAAGTGATTCAGTATCAGGTGAATTTAGACAGTGATTTCAAGGGTTTCGAAATAGTACTGGAAAAAGGATTCAATAAGATCGATTTTGAAGCTTTAAACCAAGGGAGTTCAGGACCTAATACAGCTGAATTTCAAGTTTATAATGATAAGGGTGGTTTGATTTCTTCAAGTCAATGGAATCTTGGAACTGGTTTTAAAGCAACTATAATCCTGGTAAAAGAGTAATTCTAAATTACTCTTTTACTAAAATGGATCTGCAGTAACACTAAATTTCATATCTGATTTTACAGTAATATCTTGTGAAAGTGTTTCTTTTATGACCGCTTTAGCTCTTATTTTATAATTCGGAGCCTTGATGTATTTGTCTAGGTTTTGTGTAGTACATGTTAAGTTTAAAGTATTTGAAGTCGAATTAATATCCTCTAAATACGCTAATTCTATTTCATCATTAGCATCTGTTGAAATGTACAGATGAATTGATTTTAAAAAAGTGAATGTTTTGTCATTTGGGTCTGTTATAGTCAGTTTTAACTCTTTCAATTTTACATCTTTTACTAATTCAGCTTTTGTATTGTTGTTTTCAAAAACGGCGCTTGAGTTGGTGGTAACATCTGGAGTTAATACTTCAGAAGCAACATTGAGGGGGAATCCACTTTCGATTGTAAAGGAAGTTTGAGTAGCTATATTAAAAGTTAGCAGGCTATCGACAACACTACAGGAAACGATAAAAAGAGCTAAAAAGGTAATTGCTGCGTAAGTTTTAATTTTCATTGTTTTTTACTTTTATGAATTCATTTATATATGGTTAACTAAAAAAACGAGTGTATATTTTATACTAACTTAAATTATTCTTGTATTTATTAAAAAAAACATATGATTTGTTACTAAAAGCCAGTTTTTAAGGTGTAAATAAATTAAGACAAATTGAAATTAGAAAAAAAAATAAATATTTTTCAAAATTCAATTTTTCAATTCAAAATATAAAAAGTATTTTTGCGCATGCAACACAACGTACTTATTTTAGATTTCGGATCGCAATATACTCAACTTATTGCGCGTAGAGTTCGCGAATTAAATATATTCTGCGAAATTTTCCCTTACAATCATTTTCCGAGTGATTTATCAACTTATAAAGCAGTAATTCTTGGAGGAAGCCCTTTTTCTGTTAGAGGAGAAGATGCGCCACATCCTGATTTATCTCAAATTAGAGGAAAACTTCCAATGCTAGCTGTTTGTTACGGTGCGCAGTATTTATCGCATTTTAGCGGTGGTGAAGTAGCGGCTTCAAACACTAGAGAATATGGTAGGGCTAATTTGTCTTTTATAAAAGAGAATGAAGTTTTCTTTGAAGGTGTTTCTGAGAATAGTCAAGTTTGGATGAGTCATAGTGACAGTATTAAAGTTTTGCCAACAAATGGAGTAAAACTGGCAAGCACACATGATGTAGAATTTGCAGCTTATAAAATAGAAGGCGAAACTACATACGCTATTCAGTATCATCCAGAGGTATTTCACTCTACTGATGGTTCAAAAATGCTCGAAAACTTTTTAGTTAAAATTGCAGAGGTTCCTCAAAATTTTACACCAAATGCTTTTGTTAGCGAAATGGTAGCAGAGTTAAAAGAGAAATTACAAGACGATAAAGTAGTTCTTGGTCTTTCTGGAGGAGTGGATTCTACTGTAGCGGCAGTCTTATTGCACCAGGCTATCGGGAAAAACCTGTACTGTATTTTTGTAAATAATGGTTTACTTCGTAAAAACGAATTCCAAAATGTATTGGATCAATACAAAGGAATGGGTTTGAATGTAAAAGGAGTAGATTCCGGTGATCGTTTTTTATCTGAATTAGCTGGTGTAAGTGATCCGGAAACCAAGCGTAAAATTATTGGACGTGTATTTATCGAGGTTTTTGATGATGAATCACACCTTATAGAAGATGTAAAATGGTTGGCACAAGGAACAATTTATCCTGATGTTATTGAATCAGTTTCAGTAAAAGGACCTTCGGCTACGATTAAATCACATCATAATGTAGGAGGTTTACCAGATTACATGAAATTAAAAATAGTGGAGCCACTTCGTATGCTTTTCAAAGATGAAGTACGCAGAGTAGGAGCCTCGTTAGGAATTGATCCGGAACTATTGGGAAGACATCCTTTTCCAGGGCCAGGATTATCAATTAGAATTTTAGGTGATATCACGCCAGAGAAAGTTAGAATTTTGCAAGAAGTAGATTCTGTTTTTATTGAAGGATTGAAATCTTGGGGATTGTATGATAAAGTTTGGCAAGCCGGAGCTATTTTACTTCCTGTAAATAGTGTAGGTGTAATGGGTGATGAACGTACTTATGAAAAAGTAATAGCGCTTCGTGCTGTTGAGTCTACCGATGGTATGACGGCGGATTGGGTACATTTACCTTATGATTTCTTGATGAAAATATCTAATGATATTATTAATAAAGTAAAAGGAGTAAATAGAGTGGTTTATGATATTAGCTCAAAACCGCCAGCAACTATTGAGTGGGAATAAGATTAAATTTTTGTTAATCCCTTCTCGAAATATCATTATTTTTAATGTTCTTTATATAAACGGTATCAAATTTTTGGAATAAAATTTGATACCGTTGCTTTATTAATGATTTGAATAATTTTATAAATAAAAATGATGAAATATTTTTTTGCGATTTGTATGACTGCTTTGTTGTTTAATTATGGTGTTTTTTCACAAGAGAAACCCACCACACACAAAGTTCAGAAAGGAGAAACGATAAGTCAAATTGCAATAAAGTACAATGTTACTCCATTTGATATATATCAATTAAACCCCGATGCACAAAGTGGACTAAAGCCAAATAGTGTTTTGCTGATTCCAAAAAGTGGGGGTAAAGCAAAGACGGTGCTTCAAGTCAAGCCAAGCGTAAAGACTTCAAGTCATGAAGTGATGCCTAAAGAAACGCTTTATGGTATTGAAAAAAAATATGGCGTTTCTGACGAAGCGCTAAAACAAGCTAATCCTTTTCTTGAAAAAGAGGGATTGCAAATTGGGCAGACCCTTGTTATTCCTTCCAATAAAGTGGAGAAAAATAATACTGCAGCGCAAGAAAAAGTAGTTTATCATTACGTACTTCCAAAAGAAACAAAGTATTCAATCGCTAAGCAATATGGGATCACCATTGCAGAATTAGAGCGTAAGAATCCCGAAGTTATTTCTAGTTTGCCCGAAGGATATAAATTATTGATTAAAGGTACTGCACCTAAATCAGATAAAATTACTGTTGCGGTTGCAGCTAAAAAAGAAATTGCAAAACCCGGTCCCTTAAAGAGTGATCCGGCAGTTAATTATGTAAATTATGAAGTGAAGCCAAAAGAAACACTTTATAGTTTGTCAAAAATGGCGGGTATGACTCAGGAAGAGTTGATAACTTTGAATCCTGCTTTGTCTAAAGGTGTTGTAGAAGGAATGATTTTGAAGGTTCCTGCAAACGGTACAATTTCACAAGAGACTAAAAAAGAATATGCTATTTTGTCAAAGAAAATGGGCAGTAACAATAGAAAAAAACTGGTGTTGCTTTTGCCTTTTAATATGACAAAAATAGAAGGGGATACTGTTAATTCAACTGCGATGCGATTGAAAAAAGACAAGTTTCTGAACATGACATTAGATTTTTATTCTGGAGCTTTAATGGCTATTGATTCTGCAAAGCAAATAGGACTTTCTTTCGATGTGAAGATATTTGATTCCCAAGAAACCAAAAATACGTCTAATGTTGCAGCATTAATTAAAGAAAATAATCTAGAAGATTCGGATGCTATGATTGGGCCTTTTTATCAAAATAATGTAGAAAAAACAGCTGAATTATTGAGCGTGAATCAGGTTCCGGTAATTTCGCCTTTATCAAAAGATTTAGGTAATTCTTACAGTAATTTGTTTCAAACTATCCCAACAGCCGCTACGGTTAAAAATGCGGTGTTTGATTATATGCGATCAAAAGACGGGAATATTGTAGCTGTAGTGGATAGGAAAAAGGAATCCGTTATACAGTATATTAAGGAAAATCATAAAGATGTAAAATTTTCAGCACTTACTGCAAATGGTGGCATATCCGCTGAAAATTTAAAAAGTTTATTTGTAAAAGATAAAATAAACTATGTGGTAATGGAAACGGCAAATACAGGAATGATAAAATCAACAATGGCAGCTATGTTGAGTGCTATGGTTACTTATAAAGTGCAGTTGGTTATTTTAGAGCCTAACGAAACGCTTGATACCGATGAAATTAATTTTGTAAATTTAACAAAGTTGAAATTAATGTATCCTTCCGTTACTCGTGAAAATGTATCTCCTGAAGCTTTAATTTTTGAAAAAGAGTATAAAAAGAAAAACAAAATTTTCCCTAGCGCTTTTGCAACCCGTGGTTTTGACATTGTATTTGATACGATGATGCGATTGTCGCAAGATAAAACGTATCAGGAAACTGCCGATACGATGGCGACACAACAGGTAGATAATAAATTTGAATACTATAAAAAAGAAGATGGTGGTTATACCAATAAAGGGGTGCATATATTAAACTACGATACCGATTTAACCATAAAAGAAGCTAACTAATGACATCAAAAGTAACCTATTTAGGAGATTTAAGAACATCATCAATACACTTGCAATCTGGAACTGAAATAATATCGGATGCTCCGGTAGATAATAACGGAAAGGGCGAGGCTTTCTCTCCGACTGATACTGTTGCTAATGCTTTGGCAAGTTGTATGATGACAATTATGGGAATAAAAGCCCGTGATATGAATGTGGATTTGAAAGATTCTACGGCATCAGTTACAAAAATTATGAATGCTGAGCCAAGACGAATAGGAGCAATAGAAATTACTTTTGAGATGCTAGGAACGGTGGATCAAAAGAATAGAACGATTCTTGAAAGAGCAGCCATGACTTGTCCTGTTTTCTTGAGTTTAAATAACGAAATTGAGAAACGAATTACTTTCAACTGGAAATAGATTAGGCAAAGGATTAAGAAAAGAGAAATAAGAATTGTGAATAGTCTTGCTTCTCTTTTCTTTATTCTTTTTTCTTCATAAAAATGGAACAAAACCAAAAACAACTCATCAAACTCGCTCACACCAAAATGCCTTTTGGCAAATATGAAGGTAAATATCTTATTGATTTGCCCGAATATTACGTAGTTTGGTACAGTAATAAAGGGTTTCCAAAAGGAGAATTAGGCCAACAACTTCAACTTATTTACGAGTTAAAATTGAACGGTTTAGAGGAATTGATACGAAATATCAAAAAGCGATATCCAAAGCCGCTTTAATTTGTTAATTCAATAATGTTTTGGTTTAATAAACCGAGCATTGTCCAATTCTCAAATTTCCAAATTATCTCATTTTCAAATTAGCATTTTCTCAATTTATAATTGTATTTTTGCCACGTTTTTTACACAACTACATTACAAACAACAACAGAATGAATCAAACGAAATATATTTTTGTTACTGGCGGTGTGACTTCTTCTTTAGGAAAAGGAATTATAGCAGCATCTTTGGCGAAATTATTACAAGCACGAGGGTACAGAACTACTATTCAGAAATTTGACCCCTATATCAATGTTGACCCAGGTACTTTAAATCCTTACGAGCATGGAGAATGTTATGTTACCGATGATGGGGCAGAAACGGATTTGGATTTAGGCCATTACGAACGTTTTCTGAATGTTCCAACTTCTCAAGCCAATAATGTTACCACTGGTAGAATTTATCTTTCGGTTATTGAAAAAGAAAGAAGGGGGGAGTTTTTAGGAAAAACAGTACAAGTTGTTCCTCATATCACCAATGAAATTAAAGATAGAATGCAGTTGCTTGGTAAATCAGGTGATTATGATATTGTTATTACCGAAATTGGAGGAACAGTAGGAGATATCGAATCGTTGCCTTATATCGAATCGGTTCGCCAATTGGTATGGGAATTAGGGGAGAATAATGGAATTGTAATACATCTTACTTTGGTACCCTATTTGGCTGCTGCTGGTGAGTTGAAAACAAAACCAACACAACATTCGGTTAAAACTTTGATGGAGAGTGGTATAAAAGCTGATATTTTAGTTTGTAGAACGGAGCATGAAATTTCGGAAGAGTTGCGAAATAAACTGGCTTTATTTTGTAATGTAAAAAGAGAGGCTGTTATACAATCAATTGATGCGGCAACTATTTATGAAGTTCCAAATTTAATGTTGGAGGAAGGATTAGATGTTGTTGCTTTAAAGAAATTGGATTTGCCTAAAAAAGCGGCCCCGGATTTAAAAAACTGGAATACTTTTTTACGCAGGTTAAAAAATCCTAAGCATACTATAAATATTGGTTTGATTGGGAAATATGTAGAAATGCAGGATTGTTACAAATCTATTTTGGAAGCTTTCATTCATGCAGGTGCTACTAATGAAACCAAAGTAAATGTTATTTCAATCCATTCGGAATATATTGATGCATCTAATGTAGAAGAGAAATTAGCTGGGTTAGACGGAATTCTTGTTGCACCAGGTTTTGGTGAAAGAGGAATTGAAGGAAAAATTGAAACCGTTCGTTACGCTCGTGAAAATAAAGTTCCATTTTTCGGAATTTGTTTGGGTATGCAAATGGCGATTATTGAATATTCAAGAAATATTCTTGGACTTTCAGAGGCTAATTCTACTGAAATGAATGACAAAACACTTCATCCGGTAGTGAATTTGATGGAAGAACAGAAAACAATTACTGACAAAGGCGGAACTATGCGTCTTGGTGCTTGGAAATGTGATTTGAAACCGGATTCATTGGCTTATAAAATTTATGGGGTATCAACTATTTCAGAACGTCACCGTCACCGTTACGAATATAATAGTGAATATGTGTCGCAATTGGAAAAAGCGGGACTGGTTGCTTCAGGCATAAACCCAAATACGGGATTGGTTGAGATTATAGAAATAGAAGATCATCCATTTTTTATTGGGGTTCAATACCATCCAGAATACAAAAGCACAGTAGCAAACCCACATCCTATTTTTGTTAATTTTGTTGCAGCAGCTGTTCAGGCAAAGAAAAAATAGTATTCCGCTTTTGAATGAGTGTTAAGACACAGTTTATAAACGTTATACTTTAAACAATAAACTTTTTTAAATAAAATAATGGAAGAGAAAAAATTTGACCTTAATTCGATTATAGGTTTTGTATTGATTTTTGGTATTTTGATTTGGATCATGTATCAAAATCAGCCTAATGAGAAAGAGATTGCAGCTGAGAAAGCAAAAAAAGAGCTGGTAATCAAGGAGGCCAAAGCAAAAGAAGTGGAAGCTAAAACAGTTGCAACAGCAACAGTTGCTGTTGCAGCAACCGGAGATTCAACACAATTAGCTCAATTGCAAAAAACGTTAGGAAATTTCGCTTATTCAGCGACGCTTCCTTCCGCGAAAGCTGGTTTTACAACTATCGAAAACGAATTGGTTAAGTTAACAATCGCCAATAAAGGAGGGTATATTGTTGAGGCTACTTTGAAACAATTTGAAAAGTTCAAAAAAGGTTCAGGAAAATTGGTTGAATTGATAAAAGACAATAATGCCGATTTGAATGTGCAATTACTTACCAGTGATAACCGTACTTTAAACACAAAAGACTTATTTTTTGAACCAACTTTAACAAAAGTTGGAGCGGATCAAGTTCTGTCTATGCGTTTGAAAGCAGGAGCAAACGAGTTTTTAGAATACAAAT
The DNA here is from genome assembly GCF_048286515.1 of Flavobacterium rhamnosi. Lineage (NCBI taxonomy): Bacteria > Pseudomonadati > Bacteroidota > Flavobacteriia > Flavobacteriales > Flavobacteriaceae > Flavobacterium > Flavobacterium rhamnosi. The sequence goes on from NZ_JBLVPS010000033.1 coordinate 35,235, forward strand.
ACGTATTGAAACCAAATGATTATATGATTGGTTTTGATATTCGTTCTCAAGGATTGAATAAGGTTTTGAATACTTCTAAACCATTGGATTTAGAATGGAATTTGAAAACCTATAGAAACGAGAAAAGTGTAGCTTACGAAAACCGTTATACAGAAATATATTTCGAACACGAAGAAGGAAAGATTGATTATGCAGGACTTGGTAAATTAGAAGAATCAGATCTTGAAAAAGCAACTTTTGTAGCTTTTAAACAACATTTTTTCTCTGCGATTCTTTTGACAAAAACACCTTTTGAAAAGGCTAAATTGAAATCGACTGATTTGGTTCATGATGATAAAGTGGATACTACTTTTACGAAGCAATTCAAAGCGAATATCCCATTAGCTTTTGATAATGGAGAAGTGGATTATAAGATGAGTTGGTATTTTGGTCCAACTGATTATAAAACATTAAAATCATACGATAAGAATCTTGAAAAAACAATCTCACTTGGATGGGGTATTTTTGGATGGATCAATAAGTTTATATTTATTCCGTTGTTCGGATTTTTAAGCTCGTATATTGCTTACGGAATTGCGATAATTGTTTTTACAATTTTGATTAAATTGGCGATGTCGCCAATTACATTTAAATCATTCTTGTCGCAAGCCAAAATGAAAGTATTGCGACCTGAAATTACAGAATTGGGTGAAAAGTTCAAAAAAGACCCAATGAAGAAACAACAGGAAACGATGAAGCTATACAATAAGGCAGGAGTGAATCCTATGGCAGGTTGCATCCCCGCTTTGATTCAGCTTCCTTTTATGTATGCGTCGTTTCAATTTTTCCCGTCGGCTTTTGAGTTAAGACAAAAGAGTTTCTTATGGGCAGACGATTTATCTTCTTTTGATGAAGTCGTACGATTGCCTTTTTATATTCCTTTTTACGGAAATCACATCAGTTTGTTTCCAGTGCTTGCCTCGATTGCTATTTTCTTCTATATGAAAATGACTTCCGGTGATCAACAAATGGCTGCTCCACAACAAGAAGGTATGCCGGATATGGCAAAGATGATGAAGATCATGATTTATGTTTCGCCAATAATGATGTTGTTTTTCTTTAATAGTTATGGTGCGGGATTGAGTTTGTATAACTTTATTTCGAATCTGATTACGATCGGAATTATGATTGTCATTAAAAGATACTTTATCGATAGTGATAAGATTCATGCTCAAATTCAAGAAAATAAATTGAAAGAGCCAAAAAAACAAGGGAAATTCCAGAAAAAACTACAAGAAGTTATGGAACAGGCCGAAGCTCAAAAAGCGCAACAAAAGAAAAAATAAAGCATAAAAGAAGCTCTCAGGAAATGAGGGCTTTTTTTATGCTTCGGCCGCTCGTCTGCAAATAGGAGAATTAAATTTTGGGAATAATCCAATTATACCGGTATTAAGAAAAACTTGTACCATATTAAATGTAAATTTGTCAAAATAAAAAAGATGTTTAAGCAGTTACGATAATTTTTCAAGAAAGCCCCCATACACTTGGGTCTTTAGACGGGGGATGAATTGAAAATGCAAATACTTCTAATCATTTTAGACATACAAGTGACAATTAAATACTTTTTTTATATATTTGTTTAATGGAAAAGCGATGGAGGAAAAGCAGAAGTGCTACATACAATATAGCCTATCATTTGATATGGTGTCCAAAATAGCGTAGAAAGGTATTGATTAACG
>NZ_JBLVPS010000034.1:0-33856 GCF_048286515.1 Flavobacterium rhamnosi
TAAACGCCGCAAATAATATTTTGGAGAAAGGGCAATTTCTCATGGAAGCTAAAGTAGCCTGTTGAGGCAAGCTTTTTCCAAGAATCCTCAACGCTTAAGCTGGAGGAGTTGTCAATTGTTTGTTTTTAACAATCGGTTAACCGCCATGGTTTTGATAAAAATCCCTACCCCTTAAAAAAGTTGTGGGGATTTTCTTTTTGTAACCAGAAGTAATGGCCTTTAAAGTGAAAAACTTTACACTTTAAACTTTAAAGCTGAAACAAAGAATTACCTTTGCAAAGTCTGGGGTTTTAAATCAAAAAACCAAATTCGTAAATTGTAAATTAAAAAATGACAGGACTAGTATACAAATCTACAGGAAGTTGGTACACCGTAAAATCCGAACAAGGTGATTTTATCGAATGCCGTATGAAAGGTAAATTCCGCATTAAAGGAATCAAAAGTACCAATCCTATTGCTGTAGGCGATATTGTGGATTATGAACTCGAGGATACATCAGATACTGTTACGGGAACCATTCATGAAATTCACGACAGGAAGAACTATATAGTTCGAAAATCAGTAAATCTATCGCATCAGATGCATATTATTGCTTCGAATATCGATCGGGTTTTCCTGTTAGTTACGATCAATAATCCGCCAACAACTTTTAATTTTATTGACCGTTTTCTGGTTACCGCCGAAGCGTATGGAATTGAGACAATATTGGTTTTTAACAAAATAGACACTTTTGACGAGGCTACCCTTGACGAACAATTGTACATGCAGCATGTATATCAGGAGATTGGATATAAATGTTTGCGCGTTTCTTCTACTGAATTGAAAGGAATCGAGGAGTTAAAAGAAATGATGATTGGTAAGGTAAGTATGTTTTCAGGACATTCCGGAGTAGGGAAATCAACTTTGGTAAATGCTATGGAGCCTTCTTTACATCTAAAAACAAAAACAATTTCCGAAGCAAGCAAGCAAGGACAGCACACGACGACTTTTGCAGAGATGTATGATTTGTCTTTTAATGCCAAAATCATTGATACTCCCGGTATAAAAGGTTTTGGAATCGTGGACATGGAAAAAGAAGAGGTAAGCGGTTATTTCCCTGAATTTTTCAAATTGAAAGAGCAGTGTAAATTTAATAATTGCCTGCACAAGGACGAACCACATTGTGCCATTAAGGCAGCTTTGGAAAAAGACGAAATTGCCTGGTCCCGTTACAGAAGCTATCTAAAAATTCTGGAAGGGGATGATGAGCACTATCGCACCGATATTCATAATGAAGACAGAATAATTAGTGATAAAACAAGGGAGTAGTAGTATTCTTGCTGTTTTTCACGCCTATTTTTTATAGCCGATACCATAATGAAAGTTGTAATTCAAAGAGTTTCCTCCGCCAGCGTAACGATTGACCAAAAAATTGTCGCCGAGATCCAAAAAGGCTTACTGGTTTTAGTCGGAATAGAAGATACCGATACGCAAGAAGACAGTCGGTGGTTAGTTGGTAAAATTGCGAACCTTCGTATTTTTGGAGATGAAAATGATATCATGAATTTATCGGTAAAAGATGTTGGTGGCGATGCCATCGTTGTCAGTCAATTTACACTTCATGCTTCAACCAAAAAAGGAAATCGCCCCTCGTATAGTAAAGCCTCAAAACCAGAAGTCGCCATTCCATTGTATGAGAATTTTGTGAAACAGCTCGAAACAGAGCTGAGTAAGAAAGTTCAGACAGGAGTTTTTGGTGCGGATATGAAAGTACTTTTGTTAAATGATGGTCCAGTAACAATACAAATGGACAGTAAAAAGCGAGAATAAATTTTTTTTGCCGAATTTTTCTTATAAATTTGAGAAAAATGTAAACTATGCAATTCAAATTTACCGGCTATTTATTGTTGTTTTTTTCTACATTACTTTTTGCCCAGAAAAGCGAATATGACACCCTGTCGATTGCTGACTCTCTCAAAGAAAATGCGAATGCTGTAGTTCGTCTGAATCAGCTGGATATTACTATTAGTTCGCAAAGAAGCATGAATGTCGTAACTAAAAGAGTGGTTACGGTTCTGAATGAAAATGGTCTTGGTGCTATAAATGCTGTTGAAGGTTATAGCAAAACAACGACAATCAAAAACATAGAAGCCATTGTTTTGGATGCGAACGGAAAAGAAATAAAAAAAATAAAAAGAAAAGATTTTAAAGACCAGAGTGCTGTCGATGGGGGGACTCTTTTTTCGGACAACCGGTATCTTTATCTGAGTTATACTCCAATTCAGTATCCATTTACAATCATTGTCAATAGCGAAATTGAAACTTCTACAACTGCTTTTATTCCACAATGGTATCCGTTAGACAGCTATTTTGTAAGTGTTGAGAAAAGTGTCTTAAATGTCAATTATCCGGATAATCTGGGTTTTAAAAAAATGGAACTTAATTTTTCCAATTTTAAAATTGAAAAAACAACAGATAAACCAACACAGCTTTCCTATACTGCAACCACTATTTTAGCTCAAAAACAAGAAGATTATAGTCCTGTATTTAGCTCGATTTTTCCAAAAGTAATGATGGGGTTAGAAGTATTTCATCTGGAAGGTGTCGATGGAAATGCAAAAACGTGGAAAGAATTTGGGAAATGGTTTTCTGATGCAATTTTAGAAAAGACATCCGATTTGTCAGCGGAAACCAAAGCCAAAGTAAAAATCCTTGTTGGTGATGAAAAAGACCCGATAAAGAAAGCAAAATTAATTTACAATTTTGTGCAGCAAAAAGTGAGATACATCAGTATTCAGGTCGGAATTGGTGGTTGGAAACCGATGCTTGCCAGTGATGTTGATCGTTTGGGCTACGGCGATTGTAAGGCACTGACGAATTATACCAGAGCCTTGCTCCATGTCGTGGATGTACCTTCATACTACACTGTTTTGTATGGAGATAGGAAAAAACTAAACATTGACTCCGATTTTGTATCCATGCAAGGAAATCATGCTATTTTGTGTATCCCGGATGGGACTAGTTATACTTGGCTGGAATGTACCAGTCAGGAAGACCCTTTTGGCTATCAGGGTACTTTTACTGATGACAGAGAGGCGTTGGTTTTTAAGCCTGATGGAGGTGAAATTGTCAGAACCAAAATTTATGTAGATAACGGAAACACTCAAGTCAGTAAAGGAGTGTACACTTTAGCTGCTAATGGAGATTTTTCAGGAAAAATTGCAATAGCTTCCCAGGGGTCACAATACGAACAAAAAGCACGTATTGAAAATTTACAGCCAACAGATAAAGAGGCGCATTATAAAGAATATTGGGATAATATCAATAATTTGAAAGTCAATAAAACCACATTCTCAAATGACAAAGAGCATGTTGTTTTTACTGAAAATGCTGAAATTAGTGCCGTCAGTTATGGAAGTGTTTCCGGAAATAAAATGATGTTTGTAGTCAATGGTTATAATCAAATTTCCGGCAATGTAAAACGGATCCGTAATCGAAAAAATCCATTTGAAATTCAAAGGGGATACGCAGACGGAGATGAGATCGAGATTGCACTGCCATCGGGGTTTTCTATTGAGTTTCTTCCAAGTAATTTTGAATTGAAAACGAAGTTTGGGGAATACAAAACGGAAATTTTAAAAAAAGACAGCAATAGTCTGATTTATAAACGCAGCATGTTCTTAAAAAAAGGATTGTATTCTAGTAAAGAGTACGATGAATATCGTCTTTTTATGGAACAGATTTCCAGAAACGACAACGCCAAAATTATCTTAACCCAAAACCAATAAACCCATGCCACTTAAAAAATCACTGCTCTTTTTATTAGTTTTCATTTCATTTTCAAAAATAAATGCCCAAAAATTTGAGATGGGAAAAGTCTCTATTGCTGAACTTGAAGAAAAAAGGCATCCCACAGATACTGCTGCTGTAGCTGCAGTCTTATTCGAAAAAGGCAAGGTTGATTTTAGTTACAATCAAAACAACGGTTTTGTAATGATTACAGAAGTAACAGCTCGGATTAAGATTTACAAAAAAGAAGGATACGACTGGGCAACTAAAGCAGTGCAATATTATACAGGTGATGTAACAAATGAATCCGTATTTTTTTCCGAAGCAGTGACCTATAATTTGGTCAATGGGAAAATTGAGAAAACGAAACTTAGAAGTGATGGGTCATTTGATGAGAAAGTAAATGAATATTGGGGGCGAAAGAAAATAACAATGCCTAATGTAAAGGTGGGTTCCGTTATTGAATACAAATATCTGGTAAAATCAGCTCGTTATGACGAGCTTACACCATGGGCTTTTCAATCGAGCATACCCGTTAATTTTTCAGAATTTACTACCCATGTGCCAGAATATTTTGTCTATAATGCAAATTTTAAAGGCTACATTTCTCCAAAAGTGTCCGTTGAAAAGCGTAATAAAATATTAAATTATGCGTATCGAGCGAATTTTGATCCCAATGGGCAGGCTAATTTGACTACTACTCAGGAGAAATTAGAATTTTTAGAAACCAAGACGGTTTATCTTGCCGAAAATCTGCCGGCAATGAAAGCGGAAGCCTTCGTTAATAATATTGAAAATTATACAGCAAGTATTACACACGAGCTTTCAATTACAAAGTATCCTAATCAGCCTTATAAAACATACTCATCCAGTTGGAAGTCTGTAGCTAAAAGTATTTATGATTACGATAATTTTGGTTTGGAAATTGAGAAAACGGGTTATTTTGAAGATGATTTAAAAGCGGTAACTACGGGACTTGGATCAACTGAAGAAAAAATTTCAGCGATTTTTAATTTTGTAAAAACGAACATAAAATGGAATAATTATTATGGGTATTCCTGTAAGGATGGCGTGAGAAAAGCCTATAAAGACAAAACAGGAAACGTGGCTGAGATCAACCTGATGATGACTGCGATGTTACGCCATGCCGGATTAACTGCTAATCCTGTTTTGGTAAGCACGCGTTCTAATGGAATTGCATTGTTTCCGAATCGAACAGCTTTTAACTATGTTATTGCTGCGGTTGAAACGCCAAATGGGTTTGTTTTGCTGGATGCATCAGATAAATTTTCCACTCCAAATATCTTGCCGTTTAGAGCTTTAAACTGGATAGGAAGATTGATACGAAAAGATGGAACATCCGTAGAAGTTGATTTAATGCCAAAAGTGACGTCCAATGATGTCGTTACGATGAATTACGCCATTGATGCCACTGGCCTGGTTTCGGGTAAATTAAGAAGGCAAAGAACGGATTACAAGGCGATGCTGTTCAGAGAAAATATTGACGATGTAAAAGAAGATAGTTATCTTGAAAAACTAGAGAATGATAGCCATAAGATAGAAATAAAAGAATATTCGAGAACTAATGAAAAAGAGCTAAAATTGCCAATTACAGAAACTTTTTCGTATGCTGGTTCCGATTTTAGCGAAATAATTGGAGGTAAAATTTATGTGAACCCAATGTTGTTTTACACCGATAACGAAAATCCTTTCAAGCAAGAAAACAGAGAATATCCGATAGATTATGGATATCCATTTATGGATAAATATGCTATAAATATTCAAATTCCTGAGGGATACAAAGTGGAAACACTTCCGGCTCCGGCTCTTCTTTCGATGGAGGACAATTTAGGGAGTTTTAAATTTATTACCAGTTCATCGGGGAATACTGTTCAGATGTCAATAATGCATCAAATGAATACGCCAATTATTTCGTCGGAATATTATTCGATGTTAAAAGAATTTTATCAAAAAATGATCGAAAAGCAAAATGAAAAAATCATTTTAACTAAAATCTAATGACAGATGTTTCATAAGAAATTGCTTTTTATTTTAGTAGTATTGTTTTTTTTTAAGGCGACAGCACAAAATTTTGAGTTAGGGAAAGTCTCTGTTGCTGAATTAGAAGAAAAAGTTCATCCTATAGATTCTTCTGCCGCTGGTGCTATTTTATGTAAAAAAGGCAAAACTTTTTTTGTTTATAATATAAAAAATGGCTTTACAGTAAATCAGGAGTATACCTATAGAATTAAAATTTATAAAAAAGAAGGGCTGAGTCGGGCTAACTTCAAAGTTGATTATAACACAGGGAATGAAGATAGGTACATAGAGTCTGTAAAGTTTTCCAATGCGGTAACCTATAATCTGGAAAATGGTACAATTGTTAAAACAAAATTAGACAACGAAGGAAGCTTTAAGGAAAATGTAAATGAATATTGGAATCAGGCAATAATAACAATGCCTAATGTAAAAGTGGGTTCAGTGATCGAGTTCAGATATATTCTGAAATCGGAAAATATCGTAAAGCTGCCTGTTTTTAATTTTCAATATAATATCCCGGTAAATCATTGTGAATACAGAACTGAAATACCGGTATATCTTATTTATAAACCAATTCAAATGGGCTATGTAAAAATTAATATAGCGGAAAAAATGGTTAGTGGATCTCAGAATTTTACAGATAAACACAATCAAAATGCTCGTTTTGATTACAAGCAAATCAATAGTATCTATACCGCTGAAAATGTGCCAGCAAGTAAAGAGGAAGATTATATTGATAATTTAAAAAACTATACCTCTTCTATTCATACTGAGTTGGAAAGGACCCGTTTTCCGGAAAGTCCGATCAAAGACTATTCGAAAACTTGGGAGGGAGTTGCAAGAACTATATACGAAAACGAAAACTTTGGGAAAGAGCTTAGTGAAAAACTGTATCTTATTCAGGATCTTAAAATAATACTTAAAGATGCTGTTTCCGCAGAAGATAAACTGGAGATCATTTTTAAATTTGTGAAGAATAAAATGAATTGGAATAATGAATATGGGTACTATACTGACAAAGGAGTGAAAAAGGCCTATTCAGAGCGAACCGGAAACGTCGCTGAAATAAATTTTATTTTAATTGCAATGTTAAAATTGGCAGGAATAAATACCTCTCCGGTTTTGATAAGTACAGTAGATCACGGGGTTTCTGTTTTTCCTAGCAGAACGGTTTTTAATTATGTAATTGCAGCAGCAGAAATTGATGGAAAACAAATTCTGTTAGATGCAACACATAAGTATACCACGCAGAATATTCTTCCTTTGAATGCATTGAACCGTACGGGCCGGCTTATTAAGCAGGATGGAAGTTCTCAGGAAATTGATTTGGTTCCCACTTCGCCTGCTAGCTTGAATTATGCTTTGATGACAAAACTTGACGGTTCAGGACAAATTACAGGTAAATTGAGAGTTCTAAGAACAACGTACGAAGCCTATCGTTTTAGAGAAAAAAATACCGTAATTAATACGGAAGTTTATCTGGAAAAATTAGAAAATGATTTGAATGGAATACAAATTAAAGACTATGTAATAGAAAATAAAGAGGCTGATTTGTTAAAACCTGTCATTGAAACTTTTACTTTTACATCCGCTAACTATTGTGAAAGAATAGGCGATAAAATGTTTATCAACCCCCTGTTGTTTTTTACTTTAAATAAAAATCCTTTTGTTCAGGAAAAAAGACAAATGCCTGTTTATTTTGGTTATCCAAAGCAGGAAAAGTACAATATAAATTTAGAAATTCCGGAAGGGTACGCAGTGGAATCTATTCCAACAGCGGTGCGGATTGCAACAGCGGATAAAGTGGTATTATTTGCAATTAATTCCCAGATAGAAGGGAATAAAATTCAAATTGTAGCTACACAAGAAATAAATGCGACGATTTTGCCTGCCGACGATTACGATGATTTAAGGGAGTTTTTTCAAATAATCATTGGCAAACAAAATGAAAAAATAGTACTTAAAAAACTATAACAATGAACTTAAAAAATGCACAGCTAGAGGTAGATACCTGGATAAAAGAACACGGTGTCCGTTACTTTAATGAATTGACCAATATGGCGCAACTAACTGAAGAGGTTGGAGAAGTTGCCCGAATTATTGCCCGACGTTACGGAGAACAATCCGAAAAAGAAAGCGATAAAAATAAAGACCTAGGTGAAGAATTAGCCGATGTGGTTTTTGTGGTTTTATGTTTGGCAAACCAAACGGGAATTGATTTACAAGCTGCTTTCGATAAGAAAATGGATTTGAAATCTATTCGAGACAAAGATCGTCACAAAAACAACGATAAATTAAAATAATGTTATAAGTATAGGTAAAGCTTTGGTGTATGCTTTTTTTAAAATAAATTTGCCAAAACGTACCAAACAATCAACCCAAAATGAATTTACTGTTACAAACTTCCCATTCCAATTTACAGGCTCAAATTGCAGTTACCGGCTCAAAAAGCGAAACCAACCGATTATTATTGTTGCAAGCGTTGTTTCCAAGTATTACTTTGGACAATACTTCGAACTCTGATGATAGTGAAGTAATGCAAAAAGCATTGAAAGGAAACGAAGAAATAGTGGACATTCATCATGCGGGAACAGCCATGCGTTTTCTAACAGCTTATTTTGCTGTAAATGAAGGCCGTGAAGTAGTATTGACAGGTTCTCCCAGAATGCAGGAACGTCCAATAAAAGTTTTGGTGGAAGCATTGGAGCAACTTGGCGCGAAAATCACATACGAGAAAGAAGCAGGTTATCCGCCTATTCGAATCAAAGGGCAAAAAATCACAGCTAACAAAGTAAATATCCCTGCTAATGTGAGCAGTCAATATATTTCGGCATTATCACTAGTGGCACCAAAACTGGAAAACGGGATCGAAATCACCTTAGTAGGTGAAATAACGTCGGTTCCCTATATCAAAATGACTTTAGCTTTATTGAATGACTTAGGTATCAAAACTAGTTTTGAAGGAAATGTAATTACCGTTTACCCAAAACACGAAGTTGAATCCAGAGTAATGACAGTAGAATCCGATTGGAGTTCTGCTTCTTACTTTTTTAGTTTGGCGGCTTTGGCTGAAAGTGCTACCATTTCACTGACCAGTTATAAAGAAACCAGTCTGCAGGGGGATTCCGCTTTAGTTGAAATCTACAAACAAATGGGTGTTGAAACGCATTTTGAAGAAAACAAAATGACCCTTACAAAGCAAGCTGACTTTGTTCCTCAAACTGTAAATTTTGAGCTTAACAACACCCCTGATATTGCACAGACAATTGTAGTCACTTGTCTTGGATTAGGAATTGGTTGTCATCTTACAGGTCTTCATACATTGAAAATTAAAGAAACGGACCGGTTGGAAGCCCTGCGAATTGAGATGACAAAACTGGGAGCGAATATAACCGTTACTAATGACAGCTTGACACTCGTGGCTTCCGCGGCTATCAATCACAATGTACCAATCGCTACGTATAATGATCACAGAATGGCAATGGCATTTGCGCCTTTGGCATTAAAAGTGCCAATAATCATCGAAAATGCAGAAGTGGTTTCAAAATCATACCCTGACTTTTGGAATGATTTAAAAAGTTTAGGCTTCGAAATTTCAGAAAAGTAAGAGTTGTAAACACTAGTGAATCAGCTACTTTTGAAAATAAACAGCAAAACACTTGACAACGCCTATCTCACAATCGTATATTTGCAAACGATTTAGAATTTTGCTGTCCTGAGCGCTGTTGACGGACATAATTTATAAGTCATAACTCATAAATTTTTTAAATGAAATTATCACATTTTCAATTCGATTTACCAAAAGAACTTCTTGCAGAATATCCAGCTGAAAACAGAGACGAAGCACGTCTAATGGTTATTGATCGTAAGAAGCAAACCATAGAGCATAAAATGTTCAAAGATGTTATCGATTATTTTGATGACGGAGATGTTTTAATTCTGAATAACACTAAGGTTTTTCCAGCACGTTTGTATGGAAATAAGGAAAAAACAGGAGCAAGAATCGAAGTTTTTTTACTTAGAGAACTAAACTCTGAGCAAAGGCTTTGGGATGTTTTAGTTGATCCGGCCCGTAAAATCAGAATTGGTAACAAATTATATTTTGGAGATGACGACTCATTGGTTGCTGAAGTTATCGATAATACTACATCTCGTGGAAGAACATTGCGTTTCCTTTACGACGGTTCTTATGAAGAATTCAGAAATAAACTGACAGAACTTGGAGAAACTCCAATTCCAAAATACATTTCCAGAGACGTGACTCCGGAAGATGCGGAACGTTACCAAACCATTTATGCTAAAGAAGAAGGGGCTGTTGCGGCACCAACTGCAGGATTGCACTTCTCGAAGCATTTATTGAAAAAATTAGAAATCAAAGGAATTAAATTTGCCGAAGTAACGCTTCACGTTGGTTTGGGAACATTCAATCCGGTTGAGGTTGAAGATTTATCAAAACACAAAATGGATTCTGAGGAATTAAAAATTACTCAGGAAGCTTGTGATATCGTTAATAGTGCCAAAGTGAAAAAGAAACGTATTTGTGCAGTAGGGACAACTTCTATGCGTGCCGTAGAAAGTTCAGTTTCATCACAAAGTACTTTAAATCCTTTTGATGGTTGGACAAATAAATTTGTATTTCCTCCTCACGATTTCAGTATCGCGACGTGTATGATTACTAATTTTCACACGCCAAAATCTACTTTATTAATGATGGTTTCAGCATTTTGCGGACATGATTTAATGAAAAGAGCGTATGCCGAAGCAATTAAAGAAGGATATAAATTCTATTCTTACGGTGATGCCATGATGATCATCTAATCTGAGTTCATTTCAGATTGTAAATAAAAAAATCTCGTCAGTCTACTGGCGAGATTTTTTGTTTTAGGGGAACGCAGATTAAGTTGGAAAGTATTGAAAGGAGGATTGGCTATCCGCCGCATACATTTCACTGCGCTAAAGTCGTAGGGAAAAAGGGATGCGATTATCGCTCACACAAAACACGCGTGATTTGTATTCTTAATTCACCTGATACACCAATCGCACCGTAATATTAGCCGTTTTGTTTTTGGACTGCGTATTAAAAGACCCTCCATAAGAAAAATCTTCTGATGAGTTTTGACCCGTAATTTGAAAAACGCCCATGTCCGATTTTTTTAAATTCCCAAGATTTGCATCCGCATTTTCGGCGATGCTTTTAGCTCTGATGCTGGCATCTTTTGTAGCTTCTGCAATCATTTTTATTTTTAACTCCGCTAATTTTGTGTAATAATATTCAGGAGGGTTCGAATAAAACTCCACTCCCGAATTAATTAATTCGCTGGACTGTCTTGATATTTCCTCAATTTTATTTACTTCTTTAGATTGAATGCTTACACTTTGGGTTAATGTGAATCCTGTAAAAATTTGTTGCTTTGTAGTTCCGTTTTCATTAAAAATAGTTTCAAAATCTTTATTGAAATTCACCGCCGAAAACACCGTCTCATTTGCAGGAATTCCTTTGCCTGACAAGTAGCTTTTAATTTTTTCTCTGTCGGCGTCCAGTGACGCGTAGGCTTCTTTCAAGGTTGTGCTTTTTTTAGAAAAAGAACCGCTCCAAACTATTAAATCAGAAACAAAATCTTTCTTCCCTAAACCCGTTACGCTAATAGTATCGTTACTTTTGTTTCGATTCTGAAAAGCATTGGAAAATAAGTAAGCAGAAATTACAACTGATAGTGAAATGATAATAACGTTCAAATTGTTTTTAAGCATAGCTACGGTTTTAATATTAAGTAAATATAATTAATAACGGCTTAGTTTTTAATTAATTATAGTGTAGCTCTAGATTGATTGTTTTTCAGTGCTTCGATGCTTCTTTTTTAACCATAATGGTTGCTTCTGCCTGCTAAAAGTCTTTTTATCTATCAGCCTTTTTTTACTACTTTTACAGCAAAATACAAACAATGACTTTCGAAAATACCCTTGAATTTGCAAAACAACTTGATTCACAAGATCAATTACGTCACTACCAAAATGAATTTATTTTTCCGGAGGTTAATGGAAAAAAGGTGATTTATTTCACCGGAAATTCATTGGGATTACAACCTAAACGCACCAAAGCTTATGTAGATGAAGTTATGGATGATTGGGCAAAGCTTGCCGTTGAAGGTCATTTTTATGCACAAAAACCATGGTGGGATTATCAGGAGCGATTTGCGAATCCTTTGAGTAGAATCGTTGGCGCTTTGCCAAGTGAAGTTACCGTTATGAATACCTTAACAGTGAATCTTCATTTATTGATGGTTTCCTTTTATAAACCTACAAAAAACCGATATAAAATCATTTGTGAGGAAAAAGCATTCCCTTCTGATCAGTATATGTTTCAAAGTCAAGTTCATTTTCATGGTTATAAACCGGAAGATGCGATTGTAGAAATTAAGCGTCGGGAAGGAGAGCACAATATTCGTTTGGAAGATGTTTTGGACAAAATTGAAGAAGTAGGTGAGGAGTTGGCTTTAGTTTTAATTGGAGGTGTCAATTATTACACAGGGCAAGTTTTTGATATGAAAAGCATAACTGAGGCTGGCCATAAAGCAGGGGCTAGTGTAGGATGGGATTTAGCCCACGCGGCAGGAAATGTAAAATTAGAACTGCACGATTGGAACGTCGATTTTGCGGCCTGGTGCAGTTATAAATATATGAATTCAGGGCCTGGAAATGCTTCAGGGTGTTTCATTCATGAAAAGCATCACAATAATTCGGAGTTGCCAAGATTCGCTGGTTGGTGGGGACACAATAAGGAACGTCGTTTCAAGATGGAACAGATGTTTGATCCCATTCATGGTGCCGATGGATGGCAAATCAGTAATCTGCCGGTGCTTTCCCTGGCGCCTTATTTGGCATCAGTAGAAATGTTTGATAAAATAGGGATGGATGCTTTGATCCAAAAAAGAGATGCGATTACTTCGTATTTGGAATTTATTCTGCATGAGATAGACAAGGAAGTCGATAGTACTTTTGAAATCATTACGCCAACAAACCCGTCAGAAAGAGCTTCGCAATTATCGGTATTGCTTCATGGAGAAGGGCGTAGTTTATTTGATTACCTGATGAAGAATGGTGTAATCACAGATTGGCGTGAACCAAATGTTATTCGCTTGGCTCCCGTGCCATTGTACACCTCTTTTGAGGATATGTATCACTTTGGTCAACTATTGAAAGCTGGGATACTGGGTAAGTTCGCTACCGAAATTATATAAAAAATAGTTTAAATTCTATAAGGTTATTTGACAGGTTTAGCTGTTCCTTTGCTGGATTACAAATTATAAAAATTTAAAATTATGAAAGCATTATATTTTATACTACTATCTTTAGTTGTTGTTTCTTGTCAAAATCAAGGTAAAATGGCTATTCAGGAAGCAAAACTGGCTACAGTGGATTCGATGAAACAGGCTAGTGCTGATTCAATCAATATTGAATTTGAGAAACAACGAGTTATTGATTCTATGCAAACTGAAATGGCTAGTATTGAAGCAACCAGAATAGAAACTCAAAGAGAAGTCGTTGTTGTGAATCAACCGGCAGCTACTACAACTACTACTACCACTACCAAAAAGAAGGGGTGGAGCGGAACCGCTAAAGGAGCTGTAATTGGTGCAGGAGTTGGAGCAGCTACAGGAGCAATTATAAGCAAGAAGAAAGTTCAGGGAGCTATAATTGGTGGTATTGCAGGTGCTGGTGTAGGTGCCGGTACGGGTGCTATTATAGACGGAAGCAAAAAGGAATAAATTTATTCTTTTGTATAATGGGAGTGTTTAAGTTCGAATAGAATTTAAACACTCTTTTTGTTTAGGGTTGTTTGAGTGTGTTAAGTCCGATAGACCAATAGCCTTTGACCTGACTACGGTTGTATAAAAATGCCTCATATGGGGAAATAAAACTGTCCTTTTCTACAGATTTCTGCGCACATCTCGCCATTAGATAAATAGTGTTTTGTCTATTTGTTGAAGGGGATATTGCTTTAGCTGCTCTTCATAGATTTACCGGCGTTTTTTATTTTTTATTGAAAAATGAAGTGCTGGGAATCTCTTTTCGTGCATATTGAAAACGATCCACTAATGTGGGTAAACAATACCCATCTAACCCATTTAGTGTCACAACATTTCCTTTGTCAATTTGGAGCCATCCGTCTTTGTGCTCTAATTCTTCTTCAAAAAAAATATTTTCAATAGCAGCAATAATATGAATTGTATCGTTTTCTCTGATATAGTATTCATTTACATATTTGCAATGCAATTGTACAGGACTGCCTTTAACAAACGGAGTTTCAATATTGTTTTTATATTCTTCTTCCAGATTGGTTTTGTCAAATTCAGAAACACCCGGTTCATAATTTGCCGAAGTGTGATGCGCATCTTCAATCATAGCAACTGTAACGTGATTTACTGTAAAGTAGCCCGTTTCTTTAATGTTTTTGTAAGTGTCTCTGGGAACAGTTGTCGGCCTCATTATGATTCCAATTAATGCAGGATTGCTTCCTAAATGTGTCACGCTGCTAAAAATGGCGACATTCGGTTTTCCATCCATGGATTTTGTAGCCAGTAAATTTGCAGATTTGTATCCGGTGCAAGAATTGATTAAATTCAATCTTTCGATTTTTTCCATTTTGGAGATGTCGGCTGTAGAAATGTGTTTCATGTGTTTTTCATAGGAAACAAATATACTTTTTGTTTAACAAAAAATAAAATAAATTGAACAAAAAATAATAATTATGACAATTGAATAGCAGTCGGTAGTTTTAAACGAAAATGTAGGAAAAGAAATAGTCTAAAATAATTTTCAAATCCTATATATTTGTTTGCCAATTTATTCAAAGATGAAAAAACTTAAAAAAGCCCTCCTCGTTTTATTTTTGTTAGCAGTGATGCTGATAGTAGCTTTAGTTGTTTATGGTTTTTATTTAAAACCGAAATATGAAGGCAAAGTAAAGTTGAAAAAGATTCAGAAAGAAACAACGGTTTACTTTGATGAATTTGGAGTGCCTCATATTTATGCCACTAGTTCAGAGGATGCTATGGTAGCTTTAGGTTATGTTCATGCACAGGACCGATTGTGGCAAATGGAATTGATGCGGCGCATTGCTCCGGGACGATTGTCAGAGATTTTTGGTTCTGTGACATTGAAAAACGATCGTTTTTTTGCAGGATTGGGAATCGAAGAAGCTTCTGCTAAAGCGATTGCTGCTTTGGATAAAAACAGCCCAAGCTATCAATTGGCAATGGCGTATTTGGACGGAATTAATCAATATTTGGATGAAGGAACCATGCCGCTGGAGTTCCATTTAATTGGAGTTAAGAAAGAGAAATTCACAATAAAAGACATTTATAATATTTTTGGCTACATGTCTTTTAGTTTTGCGATGGCTCAAAAAACAGATCCATTGCTGACTGATATTCGAAACAAATATGGAATGGAGTATCTGAAGGATTTTGGGATTGACGGTTCCTTTAATACCACTCGAATTAAAAATGCCAAGGACATACCGCAAGAATATATCAGTATTGCAAAGTCTATTGCTTCACTTTTAGAGCAATCACCAATTCCTTCATTTGTAGGAAGCAATAGCTGGGTTATAGCTCCAAAGAAAACCAAAAACGGAAAAGTTATTTTTGCAAATGATCCTCATATTGAGTTTTCACAACCTGGAACTTGGTATGAAGCGCATATAGTAGCCCCTGATTTCGAAATGTATGGCTGTTATCTTGCAGGAACGCCTTATCCTTTGTTGGGTCACAATAGAGAATATGCGTACGGTTTGACGATGTTTGAAAATGACGATATTGATTTGTATCAGGAAGAGAATAATCCGACAGCTGCAAATTCGTATAAAACACCAAACGGATTCAGCGCTTATGAAATTCGTAGAAAGACAATAAAAGTAAAGGATACTGCGGATGTGGTTTTAAATGTAAAAGTAAGCCGCCACGGCCCTATTGTGAATGACTTAATTGATGGTTTAAAGAAAGACAAGCCCGTTGCGATGTCTTGGATTTATACGCAGCAACCGATTCTGATTCTCGACGCTGTTTACAGGCTTTCACACGCTAAAAGCAAAGCCGATTTTCACAAAGGAGTAGCTTTGGTAGCTGCGCCAGGATTGAATATAATGTATGGTGATGCCAAAGGAAATATAGCGTGGTGGGCGACTGGAAAATTATACAAACACAATGAAGGCGTCAACCGTAATTTTATTCTGGATGGAGCCAGCGGAAAAGACGATATCAAGAA
Organism: Flavobacterium rhamnosi; assembly: GCF_048286515.1. Taxonomy (NCBI): domain Bacteria; kingdom Pseudomonadati; phylum Bacteroidota; class Flavobacteriia; order Flavobacteriales; family Flavobacteriaceae; genus Flavobacterium; species Flavobacterium rhamnosi. The sequence continues at coordinate 16,075 of NZ_JBLVPS010000034.1, forward strand.
ATATTTGGACTTCTCCAAAAATCCTTCGGCAGAGAATCCAAATTGGAATTACGTTTATTCCGCCAATAATCAGCCTGAACCAATCGACGGTTTTTTATATCCGGGTTATTATCTTCCTGAAGACAGAGCCAAAAGAATCACACAATTGTTAAATCCAAAATCCAATTGGGACAAAAAAGCGGTAAGTGAAATGATTTTTGATAATACATCATCAGTTGCGGTGGAAGTAGTTGCAAATTTGATTTCGAATGTTGATTATGATACGCTTTCCAGTACTGAAAAAGAAGCTGTCGCTATTCTGAAAGCATGGAATGGATCCAATAATCTTGGAGATGTAGCGCCTACCATTTATAACAAATGGGTTTATTTGTATTTGAAAAACACTTTTGAAGATGAACTTGGAGAAGCTGCTTTCAAGCAATTTTTGGGGACACATATCATGAAGCAAATAATTGCAAAGCAAGTGGCAAATAAGGGGTCGCTTTGGTGGGATAATGTAGCAACCAAAAATCAAAAAGAAACCCGAAGCCAAATTCTATCACACTCTTTCAAGGAAGCCATGACTTCATTGGAAAAACAATTGGGCAGTACTGTTGCGGAGTGGACTTGGAACAGCGTACATACTTTAGAACACAAGCATCCATTGGGCTCCGTCGCAGGGCTTAGAGGAATTTTTAATGTAGGCCCTTTTGGAGTTTCAGGCGCTACCGAAGTTATTAATAACTTGTTTTTTGATTTTACCGATGATGGGAATTATAAGGTAAAAGGAGGTCCGTCCACAAGAAGGATTGTTGATTTTTCAGACATAGAAAACAGTTGGAGTATCCTGCCTACAGGACAATCCGGTAATCCATTGAGTGCTCATTACGACGATCAGGCCGAGCTTTATAACGCAGGGAAATTTAGAAGAATGAAATTGAGCAAACAGGAGATTGTTAGAACTTCAACAAAATTGGTCTTTATCCCCCGTAAAAAGTAATGGTTTTTAAAGTGCTTAAAATAATAAATCAGTAATTTTGCCTAACTTTTTATAGAAAATTAATGCAAAGTACCAAAAAAATAGCGGTTGTAGGTTCTGGATTAGTCGGGTCTTTATTAGCTATTTATCTGCGAAAAGCAGGTCATTCGGTTCATGTTTATGACAGGAGTCCAGATATTAGACAAATTCAGTTTTCCGGGCGTTCTATCAATTTGGCAATGTCTAACCGGGGTTGGAAAGCGCTGGATGGTGTTGGAGTAGGAGATGCCGTACGCGAGATTGCTATTCCGATGGACAAGCGTGCCATTCACCTTGTGGATAAACTTAATTTTCAAAATTATGGACAGGAAGGGGAGTCGATTTATTCTATTTCGAGAGGAACTCTTAACAGAAAAATGATTGATTTGGCGGAAGCTGCAGGAGCAGAATTCTTTTTTGAACATAAAATTTGGGATGTAACCCTGGATGATGCGACTTTGCATATTGGTGAAACAGAAAGAGGTGCCTGGGAAGATAAAAAATACGATATGGTTTTTGGTGCCGATGGTGCTTTTTCAAGAATTCGCCACCGCATGCAGCGCCAGAGCATGTTTGATTACTCACAAGAATTTTTACCTATCGGATATAAAGAACTAAATATTCCTGCAAACACCGACGGAACGCATAAATTAGACAAGAATTCATTCCATATTTGGCCTCGTGGTGAATACATGCTGATTGCATTACCCAATTTAGATGGTAGCTTTACCTGTACTTTATTTATGCCCTTTGAAGGAGAAAATTCTTTTGCTTCCTTGAAAGATCATAAAGAGGTGGAAGCTTTCTTTGAACGAAATTTACCGGATACCATCGAGGTAATTCCGAAATTGACTGAAGATTTCTTTAAAAATCCGACAAGTACACTCGTTACCATGAAATGTTATCCGTGGACCTACGAAGATAAAATCGCTTTAATTGGTGATGCCTGTCATGCAATTGTTCCTTTTTACGGACAGGGAATGAATGCTGGTTTTGAAGATATTTCGATTCTGTATGAAATGATTGAAAAGTACGGTGATGACTGGAAAGCTATTTTCTCGGAATATCAAAAATCCCGTAAACCCAATGCTGATGCCATTGCGGAACTTTCGTATCGTAATTTTATGGAGATGAGTTCTAAAACTGCTGACGAAAAATTCCTGTTGCAAAAGAAAATTGAAAAATCATTTTCGGATAAACATCCTGATAAATGGATTCCGCTGTATAGCAGAGTGACATTTAGTGATCGTCCTTACGCTGAAGCTTTAGCGATTGGGGATTATCAAAATGCTATTATGGAGGAGGTTTTAAAAATGGAAGACATCGAGAATATTTGGGATAGCGAAGCAGTTGAGAACAAGATTCTAGAGTTGTTACAATAGTTCTTTTCTTTTTCAGTCACGGGCTTGATTCTCATTCCATTTAAAAGGAAGTTAAATTTTGTTTCAAACAGCGTTAATCGAGCTCGTTGAAAACAGAAACCAGCCGGAATAAATCGGTTTGTCTATTTTTCACGGTGTACTTTTGTAAAATCGAATGCAGGCTTGCAAATAGCAATATATTCACAGGGTTCGTCAAAAGGATTGGAATATTGCACTCGGGTGTTTTTTTCAATTTTTATGGATTGGCCGGCTTCAAGAATCACGATTTCATCGGCGATAATAAATTGCTTTTTACCTTTTATAATATAGGTATATTCTTCAAATTCTGGTGTTTGAAAGGGTTCGCTCCATTTGGGAGGCGCAATCATGTGTGCAATCGAAATTTCCGGATTGTTTGTAGTAGCTATTCCATGATGCTCTTCAATTAATTTACCGTCTGTTGTTGGAACTACGAATGGCGTTTTTTGAATAAAATATTTTTTCATCGTGCTGTCGTTTTTTAAAATACCCTTCCGGCGTTAATCACGGAAGGGTATAGTAAGCTCTATTTTTTAAACATTTTTGTTAAAACGCCGAAAGCGCCTCTTATAAAAGTTGCGCTTGTCAGCACTTTTAAAACAGATTTCCCGACAACACTTGCTGTGCTTGGCCCCTTGTTTACCTCTTTTTCAGTTGCTTTTTCTTGCTCCTTGATTACAGTTTCTTGTTCAATAGCCGTGATTTTTTTATTTAGCATTTCGTAAGCACTGTCACGGTCAATAAGTTCACTGTATTTTTTTACCAGTTTTGATTTGGCATTGATTTCCTGAATTTCACTTTCAGTTAAAATATCCATTCTGCTCATTGGTGCACGCATCATCGTTGCTGCAAGGGGTGTCGGTATTCCTTTTTCGTTTAATGCGGTAACTAATGCTTCTCCTATTCCAAGGCTTGTCAAAACTTCATCCGTTTTGTAATAGTCTGATGTTGGATAGTTATCGGCTGTTTGCTTGATTGCTTTTCGGTCATTGGCAGTAAAAGCTCGTAAGGCATGCTGAATTTTTAAGCCCAATTGTGCCAAAACGCCGCTGGGAATATCCATTGGATTTTGGGTTATAAAGTAGATTCCAATTCCCTTGGAACGAATTAGTTTTACAATTGTTTCAATTTGTTCCAGTAAGGTTTTGCTGGCTTCATTAAAAATCAAATGGGCTTCGTCTATAAAAATAATTAATTCCGGTTGGTCCGAATCTCCTTTTTCAGGCATTTGTTGGTAGATTTCGGCTAATAAACTCAACATGAATGTCGAAAATAATTTTGGCTTATCTTGAATGTCAGTCAATCTCAAGATATTGATATATCCTTTGCCGTTTTCGTCAATGCGCATTAAATCTTCTACATCAAAAGACATTTCTCCAAAAAAAAGATCCGCGCCCTGTTGTTCCAATTCAATTATTTTTCTCAGGATGGTACCCGTTGTAGAAGTAGAAATCTGACCGTAGTGTTCCTCGATTTCGTCTTTTCCCTCTTCTGTAATGTAATTGATTACTTTTTTGATGTCCTTAAGATCCAGTAAAGGCATTTTATTATCATCGCAGTATTTGAAAATAATTGATACTACACCGGATTGCGTGTCATTAAGACCTAATATTCTGGAGAATAGTACAGGGCCGAACTCTGATATTGTTGCTCGAAGGCGAACACCGTTCTGTTCCGACAAAGTCAATAACTCAACGGGAAAACTCGATATGCTGTAGGGAATGTTTATTTTGGCGTGACGCTCGGTGATAAATGGTTTTTCTTCCCCCTCTTTCGCGATACCGCTAAAATCTCCTTTTATATCCATCATCAGTACCGGTATTCCAAAAGAGGACAGTTGCTCCGAAAGGACCTGGATGGTCTTCGTTTTTCCAGTCCCGGTTGCTCCTGCAATCAGTCCGTGTCGATTCAAGGTTCTTAATGGTATCTTTACATGAGCATCGGGTAAAGCCTCGCCGTCAAGCATTGCTCCCCCTAAAATAACGCTTTCTCCTTTCGAAATATAGCCGTTCGTAATATGCTGTATAAAATCTTCTTTTCTACTCATAATAAGTTCAAATTTAAATTATTTGCAAGGTATTAATTTTTGTAATATGTATTAATTTAGTGTTAACTGCAGTTTTCTTGCTTTTTTATTGTTAATAATAAAAAAAAATATTTTTAACTATTTCGATCTAGTTATTGAAATATTATCTAAATATGTCATAAAAAAATATGTTTTTTTTTATGAAAGAACTTATTTGTTTGTATATTCTGATATAAATGCAAATCGAAAATCTAAAAATATTTATTTTGAATAAAATTAATTATAATAAAATTAAAAAAAGTTTTTTTATTTAAACTAAAAATATAAATTTGCTCCACTACAAGTTTATTATAACTAAAAGAATAAATTATTTAAAACTATTAAAATTAAAAAAAAATGGCAAACGTTAAAAAAGAAAACGGTTCAAAAGGAGGAGGAATGATTTCAGGAATCATTATTGTAGCATGTGTTTTTGTTGGATGGTTAGTGTGGAATTTTATAATGGGGAATGGTGCGAATTTTGAAGGAGGAGTTAATACGGGTCACCCAATCCCAGGGAATTATTTAGCGATGGTTTACAAAGGAGGTCCTATTGTACCAGTTTTGTTAGGGTTATTGTTAATGGTGGTTGTGTTCTCATTTGAGCGTTTTGCAGTAATTTCAAAAGCTGCCGGTAAAGGGGATCTTGATCAATTCATGAAAAAAGTACAAGGAAGTATCACTACAGGTGATATTGAAGGAGCTATAGATTCATGTGACAAACAAAAAGGTTCTGTTGCTAATGCAATAAAATCTGCTTTGTTGAAATACCAAGATGTTAAAAAAGAAGGTTTAGATAGCGAAGCAGCTGCTGAAACTATACATAAAGAAATAGAAGAAGCTACTTCATTAGAAATGCCAATGTTAGAAAAACATATGACTATTCTTTCTACATTAGTTTCTTTAGGTACACTTGCTGGTTTGTTAGGAACGGTTACGGGTATGATTAAAGCATTTGGTGCTTTGGCTGCTGCAGGTACTCCGGATCAAGCTGCGCTTGCAAATGGTATCTCTGAGGCACTTATCAATACTGCTACAGGTATCGCAACTTCAGCGTTAGCTATTGTAGCTTATAACTTTTTTACTTCTAAAATTGATACTTTGACTTATTCTATTGATGAGGCAGGTAATACAATTGTAAATACTTACAGACACTACAGAAGTACTCAAAAATAATTAATTATTTTATAAGAAAATAGCAGTCTTATTAAATGCTATTTTCTTATAAATATTAAAAAATATATTAATGGCTATAAAAATGTCCAAAAAAGCAGCGTCTATTGATATGACCGCTATGTGTGATGTGGCTTTTCTTTTGCTTACTTTCTTTATTTTGACTGCTACAGCTAAGATACCAGAAGCATTGCCAGTAGATACGCCTGCATCAACCGTTCAAACAAAGTTGCCAGAAACTGATTTAGCTACTATTACTGTCGGAGGAGGAAAAGTATTCTTTGACTTAAAAGGTAGAGAGGTTAGAAAAAGAACCCTTGAGTTAATGGGTCAAAAGTATGGTATAACTTTTACTGAAGATGATTCAAATAAATTTGCATTAATGGATGGTTTTGGTGTGCCAATACAAAGTCTAAAGCAAATTATTGATATGAAAGCTGCAGATAGAGCGAAAGCTGGTCAAACAGGCGTTCCTAAAGATTCGCTTGACAATCAGCTGAAGGAGTGGATTTACAACTCTCGTATTGCAAATATTGAAATTGCAGACAAGGAATTGCAAATTGCTATAAAAGGTGATGCAAAAGAAGAATATCCGGCAATTAAACAAGTAATGGATATTTTACAAGATCAAAAAATCAACAGCTTCAATCTAGTTACTGGTTTGAGAGCAAAGGATAAATAACTAAAAAAAATACACTAAAATGGCTGAATTAAATACCGGCGACGGTGGTGGCAAAAAAGGTGGAAAAGTAAGAAGTAAAAAATCGAACGCAAAAGTAGATTTAACTGCTATGGTTGATTTAGCTTTCTTACTAATCACGTTCTTTATGCTTACTACTACGTTGTCTAAACCTCAATCGATGAGTTTGGGTTTGCCAGATAAGGAAGATGATAAAAATAAGGATAAGCCAATTAAAGTTGATGAAAACCGTACTATGACAATATTATTAGGAGATAATAATAAAATGACATATTATATGGGTTTATTAGCAACTCCAATTGCTGGTCCTAAAGATATTTCTTACGGTAAAGAAGGTATTCGTAAAGAATTACTGAAAAGAAAAAAATCAGTAATAGAATATACAGGAAAGAAGGATAAAGGGATGATTGTAATTATCAAACCTAGTAAAAAATCAAATTATCGTAATTTAGTTGATATACTAGATGAAATGGCAATTGTTGATGTACCAACCTATGCAATTGTAAATGATTTTACTCCTGAGGAACAAAAATTGTTAGAAGGTAAATAAGATTTCTTATTAACTCAATAACCTAATAATTAAGAAAAATGAAATTAGATATATTCACAAACCAATGGCTTGATATCGTATTTGAAGGGCGTAATAAGGCCTATGGCGCTTATGAGCTAAGAAAATCAAATACAAAGACGACTGTCAAAGCTCTTGTAATTGGTGCTGTTGTTTTTGGTCTTGCTGTAAGTGCTCCACTTATCGTAAGTCTTCTTCCTGATAGTTCAGATGAAGTGGAAACATTAGACACTAAAATTACGACAATAAAATTACCACCAAAGAAGGAAGAAGTTAAGAAAGATCTTCCTCCTCCTCCACCGCCGCCTCCGAAAGTTGACCAGGTGAAATTTGTTAAGCCAGTTGTGGCGAAAGCAGAAGAGGTTACAGAAGAACCGCCGAAAATTGTTGAAATAAAAGACAAAAAATTAGGTGCAGAAACAATAAAAGGAGATCCTGATGCTGAATTAACTGTTGAGCCGGTTGGTAACGGACCTAGTGAGGTTGTAGAAGAGGATACTCAAATTTACAACACGGCAGGTATCGAGGTAAAACCTGATTTTCCTGGAGGAATGGAGAAATTTTATAAATTTGTTGGTAGCAATTACCAAACTCCTGAAGAAGAAGGATTAAAAGGGAAAGTGTATGTTACTTTCGTAGTAGAAAAGGATGGTTCTTTAACAGATATTAAAGTAATTAGAGATATCGGTTATGGTACAGGAAAAGAAGCTATCCGTGTGTTGAAAAAATGTCCTAAATGGACACCTGGAGAACAAAATGGTAAAAAAGTCAGAGTACTTTATTCTTTGCCAATTACTATCCAATCAGCAGAATAATGTTAAAGCGCATACTTGTTAATATTCAGAAGAAATCGCTCAAAGAGCGATTTCTTCTCGTTTTGGGTATTTTGTTTTTTCTGGTTTATCTTGTCTTAGGTTTATTGATTATCTTTATGAAGAATTTTCCTCTAGCTATTCATCCCAATTATAGAATTGCGTTTGGGGTATTACTTATTGTGTATTCTTCTTTTAGATTTTTTCGAATTATTAATGATAATAAACACTAGATTATGAAAAATTATGCTAAACTTCCGTATTTTATTTTTATTTCAGTGATTGTAATGTTTTTCGCTTGTAATCAATCTAAAACTCCGAAGAACAATGAAACTATTCTGAAAGGTACTGCATCTGTTTATGTAGATGAAACCTTAACTCCTATTCTTGAGGATCAGGTAGCTGTATTTGAGAGTAAATATGAGGCTAAGATTAAACTTGTTCCAAAATCAGAAGCTGAAACTGTTAATTCATTGTTCAATGAAGAAGGCGCAATTGCTGTTTTGTCCAGAAAATTGACACCTAAGGAATTGAAAATTTTTGAACAAAGAAAGATTGTCCCTAAAGTAACAATTTTTGCTACGGATGCGGTTGCTTTTATTGCTAATAAAAATAACAAGGATACCATTGTAGCTTTAAACGATGTGATTCGTTTTATGCAAGGTAAGCCAGTTGCGTCTATTAAAGGATTAGTATTTGATAATCCAAACTCAAGCACCGTGCGATACATGAATTCTTTGGCAGGTTTAAAAGCGATACCGGAGAAAGGTGTATTTTCATTTAAAACTAATGATGAAGTTATTAAATATGTGTCAGAAAATGATGGGATGATAGGTGTTGTAGGGGTGAATTGGCTTTCTCAGCCACTACCAGCGATGCAAAAGTATGTTGATAATGTAAATACTTTAGGAGTAAAAGGACTTACTGGTGATGCAGCTTATACGCCGTCACAAAATAATATAGCGGAGCGGAAATATCCTTTGGCACGTGATTTGTATATAATAAATTGTCAAGGATATTCTGGCTTGGGAATGGGCTTTGCTTCATTCGTTGCAGGAGATATAGGGCAAAGAATAATTTTAAAATCAGGATTACTTCCTATTCGTATTCCTGGAAGGAATATCACAATAAGAAATAAGAGTGGAAATGATAAAAAATAAATTAATTATAATTAAGATGAATAAATTTAAAATTTTCAGTGTTGCTTTAGTGGCTTCGGTAAGCGTAAGCCAGGCTCAAGATTTAAATCAGGCAAAAAAAGCAATTGACGCAGAGCAATTTGAAAGCGCAAAATCGATTTTAAAATCGGTAATGAATACTAAACCATCTGGAAGAGCCGCGTTTCTTTTGGGTAACGTGTATCTTACACAAAATGTAGCTGATAGCGCCAAAATCTTTTTTCAAAAAGGATTAAGTGCTGGCGACGGAGCTAAGCTTAATTATATTGGATTAGGTCAATTAGAGTTGGACAACGGTAATGTTGCAGCAGCGCAAACTAGTTTTGCGTTGGCGTCTAAAGATCTAAAGAAAAAAGACGTTGAGGAATTTGTTTATATTGGGAAAGCTTATATGGCTGCCAACAAACCTGACTATAAAAGTGCACTGTCTATTTTAAGTAGAGCGAAAATTGCTAATCCACAAGATGCGCAAGTTTTACTTGAACTGGGAAATGCTTTTTATGGTGATAAAAACCAGAATGAAGCTTACGTAGCGTATCGTGATGCTTTTACGGCTGATCCAACTTTGATTAGAGCGAAAATGCAATTGGGTGTTTTGCTAAAAGGAGCAAAAGCATATACAGAAGCGGTAAAAGCATATGATGCTGTAATCGCAACAAATGCAAGCTACGGACCGGTGTATCGTGAATTAGCGGAAACCTATTATTTATGGGGAAGAAATGAACCTGCTAAAGGTAAAGAGTACCTTCAAAAAGCATTGGGTTATTATGAGAAATACATGAGTTTAACAGATTATTCTTTGGCTTCTCGTATGCGTCATGCTGACTTTTTAATCCTAGCGGGTGACTATAAAGCATTAGAAGTTGAGGCTAATAAAATGAAAGAATTGGATAAAGTGAATCCTAGAATTTTACGTTATTTAGGTTTTGCTGCTTATGAAAATGGAAATGCTGATGTTGCAATTCAATCATTAGAAAGTTTTATTGCAAATCCTACAAATAAAGTACTTGCTGTAGATTATCAATATTTAGGTTTTTCTAAGATTCTAAAATCCATAGGTGCTGATGGTAAAACTGTAGATCCTACTCTTTTTAACAATGGTATTGCGGACATTAAGAAAGCGGTTGAAATGGAAATTACAATCACTAATAATCTAGCAGATCTTGGGAAGAAGTTGTACGAGCAAAAGTTATTCAAAGAAGCGGGTGCTATTTATGAAATTGCAACTACAAATAAAGAATCTAGAAATTATTTACTTGACAATTTTTACTTAGGAAACTCATTGTATTATGATAATACTAGAAAAGATGTCGTGAAACCAGATCCTATTGCATTACAAAAAGCTGATGTAGCTTTTGGAAATGTTATCGAAGCTTCTCCGGCTACTCAAGATGCTTACATTTTTAGAGCAAGAACTAATAGATTACTTGAAAAAGATGACATGATGGTGAAATATTATGAAGACTATATCAAAGTAGTTACGGAAAAAGGTGCTGAAGAATTAGAAAAAAAGGCAACAAAAGCTAAAGTTATAGAATCATATAATAACGTGGCTGCAAGTTACGCTAATACTGATAAAGCAAAAGCTAAAGAATATTTTAACAAAACACTTGCATTGGATCCAGCCAATACGTATGCAATTGAGTCATTGAAAACTTTAAAGTAAACAAAGTTTTTAAAACTAAAACCGATAGTCTCAAAAGGGCTATCGGTTTTTTTTTGCGCATAATATTTCGAATTATGGAAGGGTAATCATCCCTGTTATTCGCAAGGCTAATAGCTGTTATTTACAATTTTAGAAAAGCATTTTCCCAATATCAAATTAACTCATTTTCAAATTAACTATCTTTGCACTTTAAAATTAAAGAATGTTATCAAAAGAAATACAATTAGAAGTTAATAAAGGCGCTATGCTTCCGTTGATGGAGGAATTTTATACCATCCAAGGTGAAGGGTTTCATACGGGGACAGCTGCGTACTTTATTAGAATAGGCGGATGTGATGTGGGTTGCCATTGGTGTGATGTTAAAGAAAGCTGGAATGCAGAATTGCATCCTCCTACCGGAATTGATGTAATAGTTTCAAACGCAAGCAAGTACTCAGAAACTGTTGTGGTTACGGGCGGAGAACCTTTAATGTGGGATATGACTTTGTTAACGCAAAGGTTGAAAGAAAAAGGAAGGAAAGTGCATATTGAAACTTCTGGGGCATATCCACTGACGGGAATTTGGGATTGGATTTGTTTGTCTCCAAAGAAAAATAAACTACCAACTCAAACCGTTTACGATAATGCACATGAGCTGAAAGTAATTATTTATAATAAGCATGATTTTATTTTTGCCGAAGAGCAGGCGGAAAGAGTTAACGATAATGCGATTTTATTCCTTCAGCCGGAATGGAGTAAAAAAGAGGAAATGACTCCTTTAATTGTAGATTATGTAATGAACAATCCAAAATGGCGCGTTTCTTTACAGACACATAAATATTTGAACATCCCTTAAAACTTAAAATCCCAAACAGCTACTACAACGGATAGTCCCAAACCCGCTGTAGTAGCGGGAGCGGTCATTGCAGAGCGACACACAAACCGAGAAATAGATAAAAGACCTCAATGACAATTTGAACAATGAAAAAATATTTCTCAAAAACGCTAGTTTTTACTTTTCTGACAATAGTACTTTTTGGGACTGCCTGCAACGGACCTGTTAAAAAAGACTTACCAAAAGCAAAGGTAAGTGAATCAAACAAAATGTCTGTTGGACATCCAAAACTTATAAAAACCATAGGATCGCCTAAATATGGTAATGTTCAATGTGGTCTGCAGGACAAAGCCGGTAATCTTTGGTTCGGAACCACAGAAAATGGTCTTTATAAATATGACGGAAAATCGTTTACCCAATTTACAGTGACCAATGGGCTAAACAGTAATAATATTTATTCCATTGTGGAAGATAAGGATGGTAAAATTTGGATAGGTACTCCAGCGGGAGTTTGTCTTTACGATGGTAAAACATTTGCTAAAATCCAGATTCCTTTCCGAAAAAACCTGCCTCCCAACAAGTTTAGAAAAACGCATGATATATTCAGTATAATGCAGGACAAAAGTGGAAAACTATGGTTCGCAACAATTGATGGTGTTTATATTTACGATGGCAAATCCTTTACTCCTTTTATAGTTAATGAGGGCGCGGGTGGCTATTTGAACAGTAACAATAACGTGGAATATATTTTAGAAGATAAAGCAGGAAACATTTGGTTTGGTGGACGGGGTAATAAGGGTGTATTCCGTTACGATGGTAAATCTATAACCAATCTTAAACCAAATGGTGACAATTGGGCTTGGCCCGCTTTGCAAGACAAAAAAGGAAATATTTGGTTCAGCAATTGGAGCGGAGCTTATCGTTATGATGGAAAATCATTTACAAGTTTTACAAAAAGTGATGGCTTGCCAAGTGATGATTCGGTTATGCGAATTATAGAAGACAAAAACGGAAACCTTTGGTTTGGTGGGGGTGGTGGCATTTGCCGTTACGATGGAAAATCTTTCACTTGTTTTACAACAAAAGATGGATTAATCAATAACGGAATTTGGGCAATTTTGGAAGATAAAACTGGAAATCTTTGGGTGGGTACAAGAGAAACAGGTCTCTCCCTTTACAATGGAAAAACATTTGTTAATTATTCGGAATATAAACACTAGAGCCTGTGACAAACTAACAGGCAAAATTTGCAACAATAGACTAAAATCAACAAAAGCAACGAACCGCTACTATTTGCTGTTTGGAATTTTAAATTAATACATAGCTGACCGATGTGTCTTAGGAGCACTTAGATCTTCATATGATTTTCACTTCCAGATTGTTCCTAAGATCACCAATTTTTTTGTTTTTTCAATGCTGTAATATGTGCCAAGTGGTGGTTTCCATGCCAGGCATAAGTGCCAACTATTTCCTTTAATTGAAAGGCGGCGTTATGTTCCGGATGAATAAAGGATTTTTCTAAATCAGCTTCGGACAGACTGTTCATTAAATATGCTAAGCGAAAGTGCAAACCTTCCAATAAAGAAAGCGTTGGCTGGATGGGCATCGTTAAATTATCATGTAATTCTGCCCAACGATCTTCATGATAAAATTTTATTACAGGTTTGTTTTCTGTCAATGTCCATTTTATTCTCATGAAACAATTGATGTGACTGTCTGCGCAATGGTGAACTACTTGTCGAATTGTCCAGCCGTCTTGGCGGTATGGTGTGTCAAGCTGTTCCTCGGTTAAATGAATTACTTCTTTTTTCAATCGTTCCGGGAAACTTGCTATTTCTGCTATTTTGCTAGTGACGTATTCTCTTGAATAGATGTCCGGGGCAATAAATTTACCAATTGGATACCGTAATTTTTCCAGTGCTGAATTTTCCATACTATTAATTATTATCTGTTCTTTAAATTGAAAGTTTTGCTAAATAATCAAAATGTTCGCCTTCAAGAATCAACTCGCATTGAAATCCATTATCTAGAGCGGCATTTTGTAAAGTATTATAATCTATAAACATCCAGTCAAATGGTTTTTCCTTCTCGCCTTTATAGGAAATATTAAAAACAATTTCGCCATAATAGTTGTTTTGGGAAGGAATCCACTTTCCACCGTCCTGATCATCATCAAACATATATATTATATCGGAACTGTCCAAGAGAATTTGTCCGCCAGGATTTAATAATGCTTTTAATTTTAAAAGGAAATTTGGAATGTTTTTCAGTTTTCCGCACATTCCTGCTCCATTCATTAAGAGAAGTATGGTGTCGTATTTTTCATTTTCCAATGCCATTACATCCTGAACTTTTGCTTTTTTAAGCCCACGTAAGGTACAGGCTTGGATAGCATTTGTAGAAATGTCTATAGAAGTCACATCTAAATGACGGTCGTTTTGCAAAGACAGACTATGACTTCCTGCGCCACAACCCACATCTAGGATTTTGCCTTTGGCAAGTTGCAATGCTTTTTGTTCGATTTGTGGCATTTCATCATAAGAACGGAATAAATAGGCGACGCTCATTTCATCTTCTTCTGAAATAGTAGTTTCTGTAATTAAATCTTCTGGCGCATTATTGGTTTGAAAATCAAGTATGGCTTTACCGAAAAGGTCTTTCATTAGAGTTGTTGTGTTAATTTATTTATTTGTTGATTTGTTTTAAGTAATTTCGCGAAATGTTTTATCGAATAATCGAATAAACAAAGCTACGAATGAATACTATTTTAAACAATCTTCCTAAAGAAGCCAAAGATAAGCATATCGAAAACAAAAAGTATTTCGACAAGCTGAAAAAGAAGACACCAAAGAATTTGGACTACGTGATGCAGGATTTGCATGATACTGAATTCAAGAAAACGGATTGTTTGAAATGTGCTAATTGTTGCAAAACTACGGGTCCTTTATTTACCGATGCAGACATTGAGCGTGTTTCGAAATACCTGCGCCAAAAGCCACAACAATTTATCGAGCAATACCTCCGCATTGATGAAGACAGGGATTATGTATTGCAAAATGTGCCATGTACTTTTCTGGATACTGAAAATGCTTGTATGATATATGATGTCCGTCCAAAAGCATGCAGGGAATTCCCGCATACGGATCGAAAAAAATTTCAGCAAATAACAGATCTAACGTTGAAAAACGTAGCCATATGTCCGGCTGCTTTTAATATTGTGGAACAAATGAAGAAGAAATTGCCATTGTAAATTAATAGTAAGCGTTTCTTTCCTTGTTAGTAAATCAAATATTTTGATCTCAATTTCGTAAAATTTTCAAGTCCTTCCTTCCAGCTTTCTCTGATTTTTTTTTCTGGAATTCCTTTTTCTATTTGCTGTTGCAATTTCTTAGTTCCTGCAAGTTTAGAAAAAAACGGATTAAAGAATTTTGACTTGTCGGCAGTTGTTTCGTAGGCTTTTATGAGCCACTTTAATTCTAGTTGTGTGACTTCGGAATGTGTTGACAAATCTTCTCCATGACATTCTATGCCGTTATAGACGGGGTTTTGTGCTCCGAAATTTGGTTTAGGAGTAAATCGAAAAGTACTTTTCGGTAAATAGGGAGAGCCATAGATTTGAAATTGCTTTTCAGTTCCTCGTCCGACACTTACATTCGTGCCTTCAAAAAGACACAGACTCGCATAGAGATTAACTGCTTGATCATTCGGAAGATTCGGAGAGGGTTTCACCGGTAGGCTATACTTCTTTTTTCGGTTGTAATTAGTGCAAGGAATTACTGTTAATTTGCATTGTACGCCATTCTTTAGCCATTTCTGACCATTTATCATTTGTGCATATTCGCCGATTGTCATTCCATGAAGTAAAGGGATTGGATGCATGCCCACAAAACTTGTAAACTCTTTTTCTAAAATGGGCCCGTCAATAATCCCTCCGTTAGGATTGGGTCTGTCAAGAATAAGTAACGAAATGTTGTTTTCGGCGCAAGTCTCCATGATATAGTGTAAAGAAGAAATGTAGGTGTAAAATCGAGCGCCCACATCTTGCAGGTCGAAAACCAGTATGTCAATTCCGGCTAGCTGTTCGGCTTTTGGTTTTCTGTTATCCCCATATAATGAAATAATAGGCAGTCCAGTTTTGGGATCCTTTGCGTCAATAACATGTTCGCCTGCATCTGCAGTTCCTCGAAAACCGTGTTCCGGGGCAAATATTTTTTGAATAGCACTATTTTTTTTCAGTAGAAAATCCACCAAATGGATTTTATTGGAGAGGATGCCCGTCTGGTTGGTTACAATACCAATTTTCTTATCCTTTAGTAATGGAAGGTATTTGTCATAATTGTCGGCTCCGGTTTTTATTGCTGTTTCCGGATTGTTATAAATTGTTTTCAAAGCTGACTTTGTGTTTTCTCTCACATCTGTTTTTCGGGCATTACAGGAAGTCGAAATGATAGTTAAAAATATAAAAAAAAGCGATTTTTTGAGTAATGGTATCATACTATAGGTTCAAATAAAATTAATGCCAATTAGTGTAATTCGTGTTTTAGCTGTATTTTTGGCACAGGCGACGCAAATCGGCGAAGCAAATCCAAATTACAAATGCAATCAAATTGAATTTAGAGTATTTCATAGCCAAACGTCTTATAACTGCTAAAGATTATAAAAGTAGCATATCTGCGCCAATTATAAAAATTGCAATTTCGGCAATTGCAATTGGTATGATAATGATGATTGTTTCAGTAGCAACAGGAATCGGGCTACAACAAAAAATCCGTGAAAAAGTTTCTGCTTTCAATGGGCATATTATTATTTCGAATTACGACAATAATCAATCCGAAGTTACATTGGTGCCTATTTTAAAGAAGCAGGATTTTTATCCAAAGTTTACATCGGTTCCCGGAGTAAGTCACATTCAGGCTATCGCTAGTAAAGCCGGAATTATCAGAACTGAAACTGCTTTCGAGGGAATCATCTTCAAAGGAGTAGGCAATGATTATAAATGGGATAATATAAAGGAGTATCTTGTTTCAGGAAGATTGCCTGACCTTTCAAAAAAAGTAAATCAAGAAGTTTTGATATCGCAATTCCTTGCGAATAGGCTCAATCTAAAAGTTGGTGATTCTTTCAATACATTCTTTATTAAAGAAGATCAAAATCAAATGCCTAATATTCGGAGATTTAAAATCACAGGGGTTTTTAATTCGGGTTTTCAAGAGTTTGATGCTACCTATATAATAGGAGATATCCGCCACATGCAACGGATTAACAAATGGAGTCCGGACGAAGTAGGTGCTTTCGAAGTTTTTGTTGATGACTTTGATGCTATAGAATCAACGGGAGAGGAAGTCTATAAGCAAACGGCATCTACATTGGATACCAAAACTATCATCGAAAAATACAGTTATATATTCGAGTGGCTTCAATTATTCGATTTTAATATCGTTGTTATATTAATAGTGATGATACTTGTTGCTACAATTAATATGGTTGTTGCACTATTGGTGTTAATCCTTGAGCGAACCCAAATGATAGGAATACTAAAAGCATTAGGGGCCAATAACTGGTCTGTGAGAAAGATATTTCTCTATAATGCCTTTTACCTTATAGTAAGGGGGTTGTTCTGGGGGAATCTAATTGGGATCTCATTATTGCTTATTCAACAGCAGTTTGGTATAATTCAATTGAATCCTGAGAATTACTATGTCGATCAGGCGCCAGTCTACTTAAATTGGGGATACATACTTTTATTAAATCTGCTTACGGTGGTCGTTTGTTTCTTGGTTTTATTAATTCCTTCTTATATAATAACCAAAATATCACCAGTAAAGGCGATACGTTTTGATTAGAATGTCATTTGGACTTTCCTTATAGTATAAAAGAGGCAATTATCATAAAAGTATAGTTGCCTCTTTTTATATAAATGTGCGGGGCTGTGATGCTGCAGGTCCGTTAAAATTTGATTTCATTTCGTTTTATTGTGGTTTTTTAGTTTTTTTCTTTAGCACAGGGAATGTTTTGTTTTTTAAATTTGGCACTCTTAATTATAGGGTGTGGTATTTAAAGGGCAATGTGTATACGAATTTCCATTGAAGGGTATTAGTGGAGTAAAAAAAGGGAGGTTTTAAAAATCACGTTTACAGCAATTTAGATAAAAAGTTAAAAAAAAGCGTTTAAAAAGCTTGAATAACTGAATAAAGTAGCTACTTTTGCACCCGCAATGACGCAGACGTTCTTAATTATTTACTGAAAAGCCAATCGAAAATAAAACGTAAGTTTTATAAAAAAAAGGTTTGTCAGATTAAAAAGAAGTTGTACTTTTGCACCCGCTTCGAGAGACACACAATGTGGGTTAAACGAGACGAGAAACAAGATAAGAACACGTTCCTAGACATATTGAATTGACAGCCGTTTT
>NZ_JBLVPS010000035.1:0-28390 GCF_048286515.1 Flavobacterium rhamnosi
CTAAACGCCGCAAATAATATTTTGGAGAAAGGGCAATTTCTCATGGAAGCTAAAGTAGCCTGTTGAGGCAAGCTTTTTCCAAGAATCCTCAACGCTTAAGCTGGAGGAGTTGTCAAAACGTTGAGTAGAGGACAATATGCCATTATTGATGGAAGCCAATTTACAGCTGGTAATCTCTATGTTTCAACCTCCGAAAACGTGTCGGCCTATCAGAGCATCGGTGGTGATTTTTCATCAGCCAATCAAAATTTGTTTTTTGTACCACCCTTAAATTGTGCTACGCCAAGTATTGTTGACAATATTCCAAAAATTGAATCTATAGGAAACACATCCTATAATGGAGGACTAAATATCGTAACTGAAGCTGGAGCCACTGTAACGATAAACAATAATGCTATTACCGGCTTTCCGGTTGCTGTACTTGGAAATCCAAATTACGTCAGATATACCGAATTTAATTTAACGGGGAATATTGTAGTAAAATCATCAAAACAAGTTTATGTTTCTTACTTTGGCACAAATGGCGCTGCAACATATGGTGGTTATTATTCCAGTTTTGATACTAAGCCAGAAATTGTAACGGATAAAATTGAAGTATCCAATTCTGCATGTATTCCAAATGTCGTTTTAAAAATTAGTACTTTATCATCTTACGATACCTTTCAATGGTATTTTAATAACAATCCAATTATTGGAGCAAATTTAAATGCATACACTCCTATTCAACCTGGATATTATCAGGTACAAGGCAGCATTGTGGGTTGCCCTAGTACCGTTCCAATTTTTTCAGATAAAATACCCGTCAGTGATTGCCCATTGGATTCAGATAATGACCAAACAAACAATAATATTGATATTGATTTGGATAATGACGGTATAATTAATAATCTTGAAGCGAATATTTCTCTCTTGAACCAGTCAAATGCCACCACAAGCTCTCAATACAATGGAACGATAACAGGAAGCGGAACTATTACCGGAAAATCACTTTACGGTTTTGTATCAGAAGTTCCTGCCGGAAAAACCAATTCTGTTTCTTACACTATAAATCTAACAACACCAGAAAGTATAACTATTGGTTATATAGGGCAAGATAATCCATTCCAAACTACAGCTGTTTCCGAATATTTGAATGCTGACGGAAATTTTATTTTACAAGTTCCGGCAGATAAAACCATTACGGTGACTGATCCGCTAAATCAATTGCTTATAGATACAAACTACGATGGAATTTATGAAAGTGGTATTACTGAATTTTCTTCTTTTGAAGTACGCTTTCGTTTGAAAAGCACAACACCGTTATTTCCCGGATCGGGCAGTTTCCAGTTTTCGTCTTATTTAACAAACACAGTTACTTTTACGCATACAAATCTATCTGAAATAAGCAGTAACAAAGCAATTTTTATGATTAGCCATACTGAAACTTTTGATTCTGATTCTGATTTAGTTGCTGATTTAGTAGACATAGACAGTGATAATGATGGTATTCCTGATACTATTGAGGCGCAAGGCAAGGGCTTTAAAACTTTCTCTGGAACTGATTCTAATAAAGATGGATTAGATAATTCTTTTGAACCTGGCCTGATACGAATTAATACTGACAATGATCTCTTTAACACTTTCCCTGTAGTTTATGATTTACTAGACTTAGACAGTGATAATGATGGTATTTTTGACCTAGTAGAATCAGGTAGTAGTGTTGTTGATGCCGATAAAAACGGTATTATAGATGGTACTTCCCTTTCTTTTGGAACTAATGGTTTGTATGATGGCCTTGAGACAAATCCAGATAGTGGTAAACTAAATTATACCATAAGTGACACTGATTCAGATGGAGACTTTAACTACATCGATTCGGATAGTGATAATGATATGTGTTATGATGCTTTTGAAGCTGGATTCAATGATTCTAATAATGATGGGATACTAGGCAGTACTCCTGTGGTCGTAAATGCAAATGGCAAAGTTTTAAGTGCTGTGGGCTATACAACTCCAGACAACAATTATAGAATTGCTGCACTAATAGAAATTAGCAGTCAACCGCAAGCTGAACCAACATGTGAATCAGAAAGCACTACAATTAAAGTGTCCGATAATGGCGGAAATACGTATCAATGGCAGCTTTCAACCGATGGAATATTGTGGACTACTATTTTAAACAACCCTACTTATCAGGATGCTACAACAAATGTCTTATTGCTAAAAAGTGTAAACAACACGATGAACGGTTATAAATATAGAGTAAAACTGGATAAAACGGGAAATTCATGTGGGCTAATTTCTGCTGAAACTACGCTGACAATATATCCATTACCAATCCTTAATACCACCTCAATTGTTCAGTGTGATGATGATACAGATGGTTTTTCTGACTTTAATTTAACCGCAAAGAACAAGGAGCTCTCGACTAATTTCGCCTCCGAAACATTCGCCTATTACACTTCACTTTCAGGAGCTGAAACAGCCGATACTGCAAAATTAATTTCAAATCCATTTGCTTTTAGAAATACAACAGCTGGTAGTATGCCTGTTTGGACCAGAGTGCAAAACGCAAATGGTTGTTATGCTATAGCAAAAATCACCTTAGTAGTTTCTCCTACCCAAATTCCAACCGCATTCAGCCGTACTTTTTCTGCCTGTGATGACTCAGCTATTGACAATGACGATACTAATGGAATCGCTACTTTTGATTTTAGTGCTGTAACAGCAGAGATACTTGCTGTGCTTCCTGTTCCAAGTGCTTCCTATTCGATACAATTTTATAAAAATGAAGCAGATGCTCTATCAGAAAGCAATGCAATTACAAATACTGCAAACTATAGAAATAATAGCTACCCAAATGAACAAAAAATATGGGTTCGTGTCGAAAGCACCTCTGATAATGCTTGCTATGGGTTAAGTCCACGAATTACGTTAAAAGTAAATCCAAAACCAAATATTAACGATGCAGTTGATAAAAATGAATTAGTATGTTCTAATCTTCCAACTTTCTTCATAACGCTTGATGCCGGAATCCAAGACGGCTCACCAACAACCAATTATACCTATGTTTGGTCAAAGGATAATACGGTTATAACAGGCGAAACAAATTCCACATTGGATGTAAATCAGGAAGGTGATTACACAATAGACGTTACCTCGCTGGCAGGCTGTAGTAGAACTCGAACAATAAAAGTTACCGCTTCTGATATTGCTAAAATGAGCAGCATTACTATCGTTGATCTATCAGATTCAAATACTGTAACAATAAACGTAACAGGAAAAGGGCACTATCAATATAGCCTGGATGCTGCTTCTGGACCTTTTCAAGAATCTAATTTTTTCGACAATGTCGCTGCCGGGATACATGAAGTATTCATAAATGATAAAAATGGCTGTGGGATGATAAGTCAAAGTATTGCAGTTATCGGTGTTCCAAAATTTTTTACACCAAACGGCGACGGTTATAATGACTATTGGAATCTAAAAGGAGTAAATGAAAGTTTCAACAAAAATTCAATCATTTATATTTTCGATCGTTACGGTAAACTTCTAAAACAAATCGTTCCCTCAAGTCAAGGCTGGGACGGTACTTTTGCAGGACAGTCTTTACCTTCTGATGATTATTGGTATACAATAAAACTAGACGACGGCAGGGAAACTAAAGGGCATTTTAGCTTAAAGAGATAAGAATGTCGCGCTAAGTAGGTATACTACTTTATTCTCTTAAACGAACTATTTTTACAAATACAATTACCATAAACCCCTTTTGGAAGCTAGGAAAGTTAGTATCAAAAAAAAAGCCATTCTTTCGAATGGCTTTTCTAAACTAAAAATAAAAATTAGAATTTAAATCTTTTTCTATCTGTTTCTGTCAAATATATTTTTCTCAAACGAATACTTTTTGGAGTAACCTCAACATATTCATCTTTTTGAATGTACTCTAAAGCTTCTTCAAGAGAAAAACGAATAGGAGGGATAATTCTTGCTTTTTCATCATTTCCAGATGAACGTACATTAGACTGTTTCTTAGCCTTAGTTACATTTACACACATATCATCGCTACGACTGTTTTCTCCGATTACCTGACCTTCGTAAATCTCATCATTAGGGTCAACGAAGAATTTACCACGATCTTGCAATTTATCGATAGAATAAGGAATTGCTTTACCATTTTCCATAGAGATCAATGAACCATTGTTACGTCCAGGAATTTCCCCTTTGTAAGGCTCATACCCTATGTAACGGTGTGACATAATAGCCTCACCAGCAGTAGCAGTAAGCAATTGATTACGCAATCCGATGATTCCACGAGATGGAATATTGAATTTTACAATCATACGCTCTCCTTTACCTTCCATGCTTAACATTTCTCCTTTACGGATAGAAACAAACTCTACCGCTCTACCAGAAAGGTTTTCAGGTAAGTCGATTGTTAGTTCTTCAATTGGCTCACATTTTTTACCATCAATTTCTTTGATGATAACTTGTGGCTGACCGATTTGCAATTCATACCCTTCTCTTCTCATTGTTTCAATAAGAACAGACAAGTGAAGTACACCACGACCAAAAACCATGAATTTATCAGCTGAATCAGTTTCACCTAACTTCATTGCTAAGTTTTTCTCTAATTCTTTTGTTAAACGGTCTCTAATATGACGAGAAGTTACAAATTTACCCTCTTTACCAAAGAAAGGAGAGTCATTAATTGTAAACAACATACTCATAGTAGGCTCGTCAATATCAATTGTTTTTAACGCTTCTGGATTTTCAAAATCAGCGATAGTATCTCCAATTTCAAAACCTTCAACTCCAATAATAGCGCAGATATCTCCAGCAATTACTTGTTCTACTTTCTTACGACCAAGTCCTTCAAAAGTATGAAGTTCTTTAATTCTAGATTTCATTATTTTACCATCTCTTTTCACTAATGAGATTGGCATTCCTTCATTTAATATACCTCTTTCAAGACGACCAATAGCGATACGACCAGTAAAGGCAGAGAAATCTAAAGATGTGATTAACATTTGAGGAGTTCCTTCAGATACTTTAGGAGCTGGTACATTTTTAAGAACCATGTCTAATAATGGTTCAATGTTTTCAGTCATAACGTTAAAATCGTCTGACATCCAGTTATTTTTAGCAGAACCGTAAACAGTAGGAAAATCTAACTGTTCTTCAGTAGCACCTAATTCAAACATTAGGTCAAAAACTTTTTCATGAACTTCTTCAGGAGTACAGTTTTCTTTATCAACTTTATTAATAACAACGCATGGTTTCAAACCAAGGTCAAGCGCTTTTTGTAATACAAAACGCGTTTGTGGCATCGGTCCTTCAAAAGCATCTACAAGTAGACAAACTCCATCAGCCATGTTCAATACACGCTCTACTTCACCACCAAAATCGGCGTGACCAGGAGTATCGATAATGTTGATTTTTGTTCCTTTGTATACTACAGAAACATTTTTAGAAGTAATAGTGATACCTCTTTCACGCTCTAAGTCGTTGTTATCAAGGATTAGGTCACCTGTGTTTTCGTTGTCACGAAATAACTGACAGTGATACATAATTTTATCAACCAAAGTTGTTTTACCGTGATCGACGTGGGCAATAATTGCAATGTTTCTAATAGATTCCATCTGTGATTTTTAATGGGTGCAAAGGTACACTTTATTTTGATATAAAAAATATTTCTGCAATAGTTTACATATTGTTAACCTTTTAGACCAAAAAAAATCGAATAAAAAAGCTGTTAAAATAAGTTTTGAATGATGTTTAATAATTAAGTATTATTTAATTATATTTGAGTAATGAAAAACAAAACCAATCAAATAACCTTAACCTACACTCTCATCTCCATATTTATGGCCATTGTTTGCCATAAATTATTTAAAAAGCACATCCTCGACACTAATTACCAATATTATAACTTTATAAAAGATTTGATATTCATTTCTTTTACAGGTATACTCTACAAATATATTCTATCAAAAAACGACAATAGAAATATCGCTGTTTTTGAAAAACTAAAGAATAACAACGACGAAATTAAGGAATCAAACGAAAAATACGACATTGTAGCAAAAGCAACAAGTGATACTATTTGGGATTGGAAAATCCAAGAGGATTCCTTTTCCTGGAACAAAGGAATCGAAAGCGTTTTTGGCTACAAAGAAAATGAAGTTGGAGACAAATCAACATGGTGGTTCGACAAAATTCATCCTGAAGACAGTATCAAAATGTCTATAAAACTATACTCTTTTATAGAACAAAAAACAGAAAAATGGCAAGATCAGTACCGATTTAGATGTGCTGACAACTCTTATAAATACGTATTAGATAGAGGATTTCTTCTCAAAGATGAGGAAGGAAAAGCCATAAGAATGATTGGTGCGATACAGGATATAACAAAACAAAAAGAAGAAGAGCAAAGGCTTAAACTATTAGAAACTGTAATTACACAATCCAAGGATTCCATAATTATAACCGAAGCCAATTTCAACAATACCCAAATTCCTGAAATAATTTATGTAAACCCCGCTTTTACTATTATGTCTGGATATAAATCCGAAGAAATTATTGGAAAAACGCTAGATCTTTTTAAAGGCCCAAATTCTGACGTACAAGAGTACGAAAAATTAATCGCTGCTTTAAAAAACAAGGAAGAGTGTTTAATTGAGACCATCAGCTATAAAAAAAACAAAGAAGAATACTGGGTTCGCTTTTCTATGATTCCTATATACAATTCAGAAAATGAACTTTCACACTGGATTTCCATACAAAGAGATGTTTCTGAGGAAAAGAAACAAGAAAAAGAAAAAGAACAGCTTATTAGGGAACTAACACAAAACAACAAAGACTTAAAGCAGTTTTCTTATATTACATCGCATAATCTTAGAGCACCATTATCAAACCTGACAGGTCTTTTAAACTTAATTGAAGACATTCCTATAGATAATCAGGAATTAAAGGAAATCCTAAACGGTTTTAATAAATCAACACATTTACTAAATGAAACAATTAATGACTTAGTAAAAGTAATTATCATCAAAGACAATCCTTCTATTCAAAAAGAAGCCGTACTTTTAAAAGAATTATTTGAAAACGTTTTCAATCAACTCAGCTTTCAAATTGAATTGTATAAACCAATAATTAAACTTAATTTCGAAAAGGTTTCTGTTTTAAACACTAACAAAGCTTACATAGAAAGCATATTACTAAACCTATTAACCAATGCCATAAAGTATAAATCTGAAAACAGAAAACTTAAAATAACTATTAACGCTACTGAAGTTGACAACACTGTTTATCTAACATTCAAAGACAACGGAATAGGCATTGATTTAGAAAGAAACAGAGACAAAGTTTTTGGGCTTTACCAAAGATTCCATAATTACCCTGACAGCAAAGGACTGGGATTGTATCTTGTAAAATCTCAAGTTGAAACCATGGGAGGAACTATAAGCATTGAGAGCGAGGTAAACAAAGGAACTACGTTCACATTAACATTTAAAAACAAACAATAATGTTGGATCAAATTTTATGCGTTGATGACGACCCTATAACACTCATGTTATGCAAAAAAGTAATCGTCAAAGCATGCTTTTCAAATGAAATAATCACTTCTCAAAATGGAGAGGAAGCGCTTGATTACTTTAACAAACTAAAACACACTAACTCTGAAAGCGAATTAAACAATCATCCTCAATTAATTTTTTTAGATTTAAACATGCCTGTTATGGGAGGATGGGAATTTTTAGATATTTTCAACACTACCGAATACTCGGAATTCAACACAATAAAAGTAGTTGTACTTTCCTCAACAATAGACCCTGAGGACTTAGAAAAAGCAAAATCATACCCTATGGTCATCGATTTTTTATCGAAGCCTATAACCACTTCAATGCTTGAATACTTAAAAAACAAAATCTAATAAAAGTATAGTTATAAAAAAAGCTCTCAATAAATTGAGAGCTTTTTTTATAACTATTTTTAAAAATTGTAGTACTTACAATTTAGCAACGTGCTTCGTTAATTTAGATTTTAAATTAGAAGCTTTGTTATCATGGATAATGTTTTTCTTAGCTAATTTATCAATCATAGATATCACACTTGATAATTTAGATGTAGCATCAGTTTTATCAGTTGCTATTCTTAATGCTTTAATGGCATTACGAGTAGTTTTGTGTTGGTATCTATTTAATACTCTTCTCTTTTCGTTACTTCTAATTCTCTTTAGAGCTGATTTATGATTTGCCATTTTATTGCTTTTTTATCTTTTACTATTTTTTTGTAGTCCGTAAGGGAATCGAACCCCTGTTACCAAGACGAAATCTTGGCGTCCTAACCCCTAGACGAACGGACCTTATCCTCCTAAGTTCTTTTCAATCTACTACAACTGAATTTGTAGCCCGTAGCGGAATCGAACCGCTCTTACATGGATGAAAACCATGCGTCCTAACCGATAGACGAACGGGCCATTTTTCCCTCTAAGTTTGGGATGACTTTAATCTGCAAAAAAAATAGTAGCCCGTAGCGGAATCGAACCGCTCTTACATGGATGAAAACCATGCGTCCTAACCGATAGACGAACGGGCCCTGCTTCTCTAATGCGGATGCAAAAATACAACTATTTTTGAAACGCACAATAGTAGATGCGAAAAAATTTATTTTTTTTTAATATGCCTTCGCAAACAACACTCTTCCAACCGAGCTCTCCCCAGTAAAAACACAGCTTCCCACCTCTTCTACCCTATCTAAAGGGATGCATCTAATCGTCGCTTTAGTCAAGTCTTTAATCTTCTCTTCAGTAGCAGCAGTTCCATCCCAATGAGCTGATACAAAGCCTCCTTTTGTATCTAAAACCTGCTTAAACTCTTCAAAGCTGTTAACTTCAGTAATATGCGTATTTCTATAATTTAATGCTTTTTCGAACAAATCTTTTTGAATTTGAGCCAATAAATCACTTACATAAATTACAATTCCATCTTTAGAAACAACTTCTTTTGTCAATGTATCTCTTCTTGCCACTTCAAAAGTTCCGTTTTCTAAATCTTTAGGACCTACAGCAATTCTGATAGGCACTCCTTTCAATTCATATTCATTGAACTTGAATCCTGGTTTTTGCGTGGTTCTGTCATCATATTTAACCGCAATGTTTAATTTCTTTAATTGAGAAACTAAATCAGCAACTACAGCAGTTATTTCTGTTAATTGCTCCTCTGTTTTATGAATCGGAACGATTACTACCTGGATAGGTGCCAATGTTGGAGGCAAGACCAATCCCTTATCATCAGAATGCGTCATTACCAAAGCCCCCATTAATCGAGTCGAAACTCCCCATGAAGTTCCCCAAACATATTCTTGCTTTCCTTCAGCATTAGCAAATTTAACATCAAAAGCTTTAGCAAAGTTTTGACCTAAAAAGTGAGACGTTCCTGCCTGCAATGCTTTTCCGTCCTGCATTAAAGCTTCTATACAATACGTTTCCTCAGCCCCAGCAAAGCGTTCCGTTTCCGTTTTAAAACCTTTAATTACCGGCATTGCCATAAAATTCTCTGCAAATTCAGCGTATACATGCATCATTTTTTCAGATTCTTCAATAGCTTCCGCTTTGGTAGCATGCGCCGTGTGCCCTTCTTGCCATAAAAATTCTGCTGTACGCAAAAACAACCTTGTTCTCATTTCCCAGCGCACTACATTTGCCCATTGATTAATCAACAATGGTAAATCTCTATAGGATTGCACCCACCCTTTGTATGTTGACCAAATAATAGCTTCACTGGTTGGCCGAACGATTAATTCTTCTTCCAGTTTGGCATTAGGGTCTACCATCAGCTTCCCTGGCCTATCTGGATCGTTTTTCAATCTATAATGGGTAACTATAGCACATTCTTTTGCAAATCCTTCAGCATTTTTCTCTTCTGCTTCAAACATGCTTTTTGGAACAAATAAAGGAAAATAGGCATTTTGATGGCCCGTTTCTTTAAACATTCGATCCAACTCAGCTTGCATTTTTTCCCATATCGCATAACCATATGGCTTGATCACCATACATCCTCTAACTCCTGAATTTTCGGCTAAATCGGCTTTTACAACCAACTCGTTATACCATTTTGAATAATCTTCTGATCTTGTAGTTAAGTTCTTACTCATATTGAATAGTTTGGCACAAATTTTGTTTTAATAATTTTAACTAAATAGTTCCGCAAAACTAACTATTTTTGTATTGTCCAACAATAAAAAACCCCATAGATATGAAAACTAGTACTTTTTCCCTTAAAAACGCGTCAATTTATTATGTTGCCGGGTTTTTGAGCATTTTGTTAACCTCATGCGGTTCTTACCAAAATAGCTCTTACTACGATGGGGATGGAATTTATGGAAATACCGCTAAAAAAAATATTGATGTAGAGAATCCAGACACTCGAAACAATTATTACAAAAATTATTTTGGCTCTTTACAAGACAACAATGGATCTGCTGAAATTTTTACCGATGTAGACAATTACAGTAATTACAACACCTATCCTGATACGAATGAGCAAACCTATAACAATTATAGCGGATGGGGAAGCAATTCCCATGAGACCATAATAGATGTATCACCTAATTATTGGGGATTTTCATTAGGATACGGAATGGGCTATCCTTATAATGGTTTCGGCTATTCCGGTTTTGGCTGGAACTACCCTTATTATGGTTATGGCTATTCTAGCTTCGGGTGGAACTATCCTTATTATGGCTGGGGATATCCTAGCTATGGCTGGAACTTCCCTTATTATGGAGGAGGTTACTCCTCTGGTCACTATAACAATTACTCTTATAACCCAAGCAGAAGAGGCTCATCGTATTCTGACAGAGTAAACAGCAGAAATTATAGCACCAGAACTTCTAGGGATTATTCTCAAAACCCAACTAACACCTACAGAGGAACAAATTATAGAAATTCTACCAATAGGAGCACCAGAACAAGCCCTACTTTTACAAGAAATCAAAACCAGAATAATTCTTTCGGCAATCCTACCCGAAGATCAAACACAAATAGCGCTCGCAGCGAAGGCAATTCTCCAGCAAGATCATACACACCAAATTCAAGAAGTGAAAATAGTTCTTCAAGATCCTACAGCTCAGGCTCAAACAATTCCAACAATAACAGCGGAGGTGGCGGAGGAAGATCATCATCCGGAGGTGGAAGAAGATAATTTCTAAATGTATTTTGAATAAAAAATAAACCTTACCTGAAATAACAATGAAAAAATATTTATTCCTACTATTAACAGGCTTCACTTTTAGCGCTGCACAATCACAAGAAATAACAGATGCGATACGCTATGCGCAGGACAATTTGAATGGCACCGCACGTTTTAGAGCAATGGGTGGAGCTTTTGGAGCGCTAGGCGGCGATTTATCGGCTATTACTATAAATCCTGCCGGAGCTGCTGTTTTTTCAAATAATCAGATTGCGATGACATTAAGCAGTTACAATACTAAAAACAATTCTAATTATTTTGGCAGCGAAACCAGCGAGAAAGACAATTCCTTTGATTTAAATCAAGCCGGAGGTGTGTTTGTTTTTAATAATAGAAATTCAAATAGTAACTGGAAAAAGTTTTCATTATCCGTAAATTACGATAACGTAAGTAATTTTAACAATTCTTATTTTGCCGCGGGAACCAATCCAAATAATTCAGTAGACAGTTATTTTCTAAGTTTTGCCGACGGAGTTCCGCTAGACGTACTGGAAAACTCAAACTACGGGAGTCTGGACCATGGCGCACAACAAGCTTATTTAGGATACCAAGGCTACATCATCAACCCTGTAAGTAACAATCCAAACAATACACAATACACTTCAAATGTTCCAGCTGGCGGAAATTATTATCATGAAAATACTTTTAGTTCTGATGGTTATAATGGCAAATTATCTTTTAACGCAGCAACATCTTACAAAGACCAGTTGTATTTGGGAATAAACCTAAATTCTCATTTCACAGATTACAGACAATCTACCAGTTTTTATGAAGATAACGCTGCTCCATTAACGGACGAGTACACGGTGACAAGAGTACGTTTTGATAATGACTTATATACTTACGGAACGGGATTTTCATTCCAGGTAGGTGCTATTGCAAAAGTTACCAATGAAGTTCGATTAGGATTAGCTTACGAATCATCAACATGGTATCATTTAAGTGATGAGTTTTCTCAAAGATTGTCTGCAGTAAGCAGCGCTACAGATGCTCCGGATACCAATGATGTTGTTAACCCGCAAATCACCAATTACTACGAACCTTACAAGCTACAAACACCGAGTAAAATAACAGGAAGTTTTGCTTATATTTTTGGTAAATCCGGACTAATCAGTATTGATTATGCTATGAAAGATTACAGCAACACCAAATTCAAACCAGAAAATGATTCTTATTTCAGCGCTATAAACAGCAACATGAGTTCCGTTTTGGATAAAACCAGCGAAGTAAGGGTGGGTGCTGAATATAAAATTGAGAAATTAAGTTTAAGAGCAGGATATCGTTACGAACAAAGTCCTTACAAAAACAAAACAACCGTTGGTGATTTGAAAGGATATTCAGGAGGCTTAGGGTACAATTTCGGCGCTACCAAAGTGGACTTATCATACTCATCTGCAGAAAGAAATTCTCAACAAGCTTTCTTTAGCCAAGGACTTACAGATGGTGCAAAAATAAATTCTATCAACAACAATGTCTCTTTGACTGTCTCGTTTGAATTGTAACACCCAAAAAAAAATTAATAATCCGTTTCGTTAGTAGGGAACGGATTTTTTTTAGCCCTGGTAACAATAAAAATCCTCAGATTTTTTTCGAGGGACTATACTATACAGCAGGAATAGCTCCATAAAAAACACAAAGATTTATGGTCCTAAAAATAAAAATTGTAATTTTGCAAAATTCCCAAATTATCGGGACTATAATGCTATGAGAACGAAGTCTTTAAAAAAGAATAAAATCAACGTAATCACTCTTGGGTGTTCGAAAAATGTATATGACAGTGAAGTACTTATGGGACAGCTTCGCGCAAGCGGGAAAGATGTCACGCATGAGGCACCAGAAGCGGAAGAAGGAAACATTATTGTCATAAATACGTGTGGATTTATTGATAATGCTAAGGCAGAATCAGTAAATATGATTTTAGAATATGCTGATAAAAAAGAAAGAGGATTGGTTGACAAAGTATTCGTTACAGGATGCTTATCAGAACGTTACCGACCTGATTTGGAAAAAGAGATACCAAATGTGGATCAGTTTTTTGGAACTACCGAGTTACCACAATTACTGAAAGCTTTGGGTGCCGATTACAAGCATGAATTATTAGGAGAGCGATTGACAACGACCCCAAAAAATTATGCGTATTTAAAAATTTCCGAAGGATGCGACAGACCTTGCAGTTTTTGCGCGATTCCATTAATGCGAGGAAAAAACGTTTCACAAACCATTGAAAAGCTCGTAAAAGAAGCGGAAGGCTTAGCTAAAAACGGAGTAAAGGAATTAATCCTTATTGCTCAGGATTTGACTTATTACGGCCTGGACCTTTACAAAAAGAGAAATCTTGGTGAATTATTGGAGGCTTTGGTAAAAGTGGAAGGAATCGAATGGATTCGTTTGCACTACGCCTTCCCTACCGGTTTCCCTATGGATGTTTTGGAAATCATGAAACGAGAGCCAAAGATTTGTAATTATATTGATATTCCGTTGCAACATATTTCAGATTCTATTTTGAAATCGATGCGTCGCGGAACAACTCAGGAAAAAACAACAAAATTATTGAAAGATTTCCGTGAAGCGGTTCCCGGAATGGCTATACGTACGACTCTGATCGTAGGATATCCTGGCGAAACACAAGAAGATTTCAACATCTTAAAAGATTTTGTTCAAGAAATGAAATTTGACAGAATGGGCTGTTTTGCTTATTCTCATGAAGAAAACACGCATGCTTATTTACTGGAAGATGATGTACCGGATACTGTAAAACAAGAGCGCGCAAATGAAATAATGGAATTGCAGTCTCAAATTTCCTGGGATTTAAACCAAGAAAAAGTAGGTCAAACATTCCGATGTATCATCGACAGAAAAGAAGGCGGTCATTTTGTTGGACGCACCGAATTTGACAGTCCGGATGTAGACAACGAAGTTTTGATTGATGCTTCAAAGCACTATGTAAAAACTGGTGAATTTGTAATGATAAAAATTATCGAGGCTACAGAATTTGATTTGTATGGTGAGCCCGTTTAGATTTGGGATATAATTTTTCAACCCTTTTTAAAATATTTAATATGAAAATAGTTCAATCATTATTAGTGGGCGCATTTATGTTATTATCTATAAACACCATTTCCGCACAGTACGGAAATAATAGTTATGGCGGAGGCGGCTATGGTAGAAATGGTTATGGCAGCGGTCGCATGAGTAGCGCAATGGACCAACCGAGAGGGCAGGAAAAACAAAAAGAAATTCCTGTTGAAGAAACTGTTGGAAAAATTATGACCAGACTAAAACCAGCTCTAGTTCTTGACGAACTTCAGGAAATCGCTATTGCAAACCTACTAACAGAAAGCATTAAACAACAAGGAGTTATACTAAAACAAGAAACAAATCAAAGTGATCAAATAAAAAATATCCAAATACTTTCCGAAAATACAGAAAGAAAAGTTGTGGAATTATTAAATGACGATCAAAAAGAAAAATACAAGATCTTTTCTCAAGAAAGTAAAAATCCAAAAAAATCCAAGAAAAACAAATAATCCCTATTTTGGACTATAAAAATGCAATTTAAATATGAGAAAATCCTTTTACTACCTGATTTCGGCTGTTATAATAACATCTTGCTCCACTAATCCTTACAAAGCCAGTGAGAAAGTATATGACGCAAAACTCAAAACATTAAAGGATCAGATTTCAACTAAAGAGTCACAACCCTTGCCATCTATTGCCGAAACAGCAATAAGCATTGATACTTTATACGCGAAACAATTGCATATTTTTAAAGATTCTATTTCAAAAATGGGATCTACTCCTTTACAAAATGGTATTAACACAGAATGGATAGGTACGGTGAATTTTAATCTACGAAAGCCTAACTTTATAATTCTCCACCATACTGCCCAGGATTCGTTACAACAAACCGTAAAAACATTTACAAAAATTGAAACACAAGTAAGTGCTCATTATGTAATTTCTGATAATGGTAAAGTGGTTCATATGTTGAATGATTATCTAAGAGCATGGCATGCCGGTACGGGTTCATGGGGAAGAAATACTGATATCAATTCAACATCAATAGGAATTGAACTGGACAATAATGGCACAGAGCCCTTTACTGAATTACAGATGAATAGTCTATTGGCACTACTGACTAAATTAAAAAAAGACTATAATATCCCTGCTCAAAACATCATTGGCCATTCCGATATTGCTCCTACCAGAAAAAAAGATCCCAGCGCTTTGTTTCCCTGGAAAATTTTGGCCGAAAAAGGATTTGGAATTTGGTCTGATGAAATACTAGAAACTGCTCCTGTCGATTTTAATGTTCAACAAGGTCTACAAATTATCGGATACGACACAAAGAATCTTTTAGCAGCAATCACAGCATTTAAATTACATTATGTTCAATCCCAAGTGGATGACGTAGTGGATGAAAACACTAGGAATATTATCTATTCTATTTATAAGAAACAATAGCTTATTCCCTTCCAGGCACAAATAGTAAAGCGTCTTTTGAACAATTCAAAAAGACGCTTTACTATTATATCCCTTTTTGAGCAACCTACTGAAAATTGTATAGTATCAATAAAACCACACGTAAAAGCCACTGGCAAAGTTATTTTTACAACACTCAAAAAGGCATTCGTCACGCTTATTTATAAAAAACTACGCTGCTATTCCATAGAAAAAGCTGCCCATAACACTTAGACGTATACTAAAAGCAAAGCGGTCTCTACAAAACTCACAAAGACGTTACAGCTATACCTTTTTTAAATCACTCACTAAACAAAAAGCGTACTTCTATTAAATAAAAAAGCTGCCAAAACACTTAAAAGTATCTTGACAGCAAAAAAAAAATATTACTTTTAAATTAGAACGTATAAGTTGTCGCAAGTAAAACATATGCGTTTGAACTTGTTGGAAGTGCATCACTATCTAAGAAAGTATCTTCAGAAGAACTATCATATCTGATCTCTGGAATAATAGTCAAGTTTCCTACTTTATAGTTTAATGACAAAGTATTTCCAAGTATATTTCCACCTACAGACTTAAGTCCGTCTTTATCATCAAAATATTCCAATCTGTAAGCTAAGCTAACATTATCTTTAACTGCATAACTAGCATACCCTACCAAAGAAAACCACTCTCCGTCTAAGGTACTATCAAAATCATCAGCATACATAGCATAAGTACCATTAAATCCTAAAGAAAATGCATCGCTTATTTTTTTAGAACCTACAAAATCAAACTGAGTTACATTTGTATCAGAAGAAGGGTTACTACTTCCTGAAGTAACGTTAAAGTATGCACTTCCTGTACCTCCGACATATCCTAACTGACCGATAAATGTTTTTTGAGTAGAACCGGCATCAATTGCAGATTTAAAATCGGTTGGATTAGTAACTCCCGCCATAATACTGAACTTTCCTGCGGTATATTGTGCTTTAACACCAGTATTAAAAAACGGTCCGTTTGTAAAAGCATAAGACATACTATAGTTTTTGTTGTCAACAGCATCTAATAGTTCATACCCAATATGTGTTCCAAAACTACCTGCTGTCACTTTAAACTTATCTGAAAACTCATAAGTAAAGTTTAATTGCTTAATCATAAAAGTATTAGCAGCATCATTATACGTAAACTCACTTGCTCTGCTTCCAAAACCTAAATCTACAAAAACAGATGCTTTCCCCATTTTGTGTGAAGCTTCTATAGATGCCATTCCTAATTCAAATGAATTATGTGAACCTGTAAAACTTGTTAAACCATTACCTTGTTGATTAGAAAAATCATATTTATAATACATATCTGCCGATCCACCAAAAGTGGTGGCTGGTGCTGGTGTATCTTGTGCAAATGTCATGCTCGTCGTTAGCATTAATGCTAAAATTAGTCCTGCTTTTTTCATCTTTAGTTTAGTTTTAATTTATTAATTATTAATTTGGCATTGGTCATTATCTTTATATCTACAACTATTTGTCGTATTTATTTAAAATCAAAAACTGTTTTCATACTGATTCATTTAGTACGTAAAACCCTTTTTCCTGAGGCGAATTTATTAACTTTTATTTTACTTGAATAAATAATAATTACTTATTTGACTCTTTTTGATAAGAATTATCGATAACAAAAAAACATTCCGAAATAATATATATTTCCATCTTTTTTGTAAGATATATTAAAAATTCCATAATTCATTTTTTCACAAACACCCCTTTTTTTTACATATCAATATAAAAAACATACAATAATAAGCGTTTTTTAGTCATTTTAAGCAAACAAAAATCAACACACCCCCCTAAAAAATACCTAATTTACAACAAAATTTAAATTTTAATCAAAAAATACAAACCATGATTTTTTTTAATACACACAATTCTAAAAATGCTTTTTTAGAAAAATTCTTCCTTCTGGAACCCAACAAATGTTAATTTTATTTTAAATTTAAAAGAAGTAGTTTTGATTTCATCCGTTAAACTCTATTTTTGCCGTAATGAAGCTAATTGCACAAATATTAATGTTTGTTTTTGTCGCTTTTCTTTTAACACCAACTATTGTTTGTGTAATAGAGAAAAGTGCTGATACTTCTATTTTCTATGGTTTTTCCGAGGAAGAGCAAGCGCACAAACAGATTAAAGCAATTGTTCATTATAACACTTCATACGAAGGAATCAATGTATTAGGACTAACTTCAAGTCTGATTCAGTCAGAGAATTTGTCCAAACACGATACAATTGCTTCAGCCATATTCATACCCCCACCCGAACAAGTTTAAACCATCGTGGATTTTAATATTTTATAATCCAATTCTCTCATTTTTATTATGTGAGGAAGTCTTTTGTGTTTAATTTTTAGTAAGGTATTATGACAAAAAAAATCAACCTTTTTGCTAACATTAAATCTGATTTTGCATCTGGTTTAGTAGTTTTTTTGGTGGCGCTTCCATTGTGTTTAGGTATTGCGATGGCTTCTGGCGCACCGTTATTTTCGGGAATTATCGCTGGTATTGTAGGCGGTATAATTGTAGGTTATTTAAGTAAATCGCACATAAGTGTCTCCGGGCCTGCGGCTGGTCTAACAGCCATTATTCTAACCGCGATTACTGACCTAGGGGCTTTTGATATTTTTTTAACCGCAGTTTTTATTGCAGGTTTACTCCAGTTGGCGTTGGGATTCATCAAGGCAGGAACCATTTCAAATTATTTTCCAACAAACGTTATTGAAGGAATGTTGGCCGGAATCGGAATTATAATAATTATGAAACAACTGCCGCATGCCTTTGGCTACGACAGTGATTTTGAAGGAGATCAATCCTTTATGCAAGTGGATGGAAGCAATACGTTTTCTGCCTTATTTGGCATATTTGACTATCTTCAATTGGGTTCCATAGTAATTACTCTAGTCTCGTTAATCATATTGATTGCGTGGGATAAGGTTTCTTTTTTGAAAAAATTAAAATTAATTCCAGGTGCACTTGTAGCTGTGATAGTTGGCGTTGTTTTGAATGAAATTTTCACCGGAACCGGAAGCTCTTTAGCAATTGCCAAAGAACATTTGGTTTCACTACCAGTTCCTACAACTTTTGAAGAATTCAAACAAATTATAGTAACTCCAAATTTTTCTGGTTTAACTAATCCTAAAGTTTGGGTTGTAGGTTTGACCATTGCCATTGTTGCTTCAATAGAAACGCTATTGTGTATTGAAGCATCTGATAGAATGGATGTTCAAAAGCGCTACACCGATACCAATGTAGAGTTGAAAGCACAGGGAATTGGAAATATCATCAGCTCCCTTTTAGGTGGTTTACCAATGACTTCCGTTGTTGTTCGTTCATCAGCGAATAATAATGCTGGTGCAAAATCAAAAATGTCCGCTATTATTCATGGCGTATTGTTATTAGTCAGCGTTGTTACAATTCCACTGTTATTGAATAAAATTCCATTGGCTACATTAGCGGCAATATTACTATTAGTAGGTTATAAATTGGCTAAGCCAGCAACATTTATACATTTTTGGGAAAAAGGAAAATATCAATTCATCCCTTTTATTGCTACTTTATTGGCCGTTGTATTCACAGATTTATTAAAAGGGGTTGCCCTTGGGATTATAATAAGTATCATATTTATTTTGAGAGGTAATCTTAAACGAGCGTACTATTTTAGAAAAGAAGAATATGCAGATGGCGATGTGATTCACATCGATTTAGCACAAGAAGTTTCTTTTTTAAATAAAGCGGCAATTAAGTTAACATTAAATCATATTCCTGACAATTCTAAAGTAATTATTAATGCACAGGATACGGTTTACATTGCCCATGATATTTTGGATTTAATCCACGAATTTAAAACCATAAAAGCTAAAGATGCTAATATAAAAGTTAAGCTTAAAGGATTTAAAAAAGCATATCAGCTGGAAAATAGTGATGAAACGACTAACAAAGTTACTGTTGAGCACTATTATGATGCTGCAAAAAGAAAAACAATTAAGAAAGAAATCGTCGTTGAAGAATTTCACGATTAAACTACAAGTACTATACCTTTAAATTAATTTCTTTTTGCTTCTCTATAATTTTAGAAAGCAGAAGAAAAATTGATTTCAAATAATTTTAACAAGACAAAAAATGAGCGATTTTTATAAAAAAATATTAGACAACAATAAAATATGGGTAGAAACTTCTCTAGCCAAAGACCCAAATTACTTTGCAGATTTAGCAAAAGGCCAAACACCACCATTATTATGGATTGGTTGTTCTGACAGTAGAGTTCCCGCTAATGAAATCGTAGGAGCAAAACCTGGCGAAGTATTCGTTCATAGAAATATTGCCAATATGGTAGTTCATACTGATATGAATATGCTTAGTGTACTCGACTATGCTGTAAACGTTTTAAAAGTAAAACATGTACTTGTTTGCGGACATTACGGCTGCGGAGGTATAAAGGCTGCAATGGGGAATGATTCAATTGGTATTATTGACAATTGGATTCGACACATAAAAAATGTATATCGCTTACATCATATCTACTTGGACTCCATTGTTGACGAAACGGATCGTTTCAATAAGTTTGTAGAACTAAACGTAAAGGAGCAGGTTTTTGATTTAGCCAAAACATCTATTGTTCAATCAGCTTGGAAAAACGGACAAGATCTAACGTTACATGGTTGGGTTTATGGACTGAATTCCGGTTTTGTAACGGATTTAGAAGTTAATATCAGTTCAGAAAAAGATCTGGACCAAGTGTATCAATTAAAATTCTAAAAAAATCGCCTTCGGGCGATTTTTTAAATATTTTTTTTAAACATTAAAAACAACAACTCTCACTACCGTAAGATCAAAAGAACCCGTTCTTTTAAAAACCCTATTGTTCTGCATTAAATTTCAGTTATGAATAACAGCCTAATTAAATTACTCTTTTTATTCGTATTGGCTACATTTTCCTTTATATGGATTAGTGACCAACTAGCTGTGATTATTGAAGATGAACAATACAGTTTTTATGAACTAACTGAAAAAAGTGATGGTGAAAACAAGGTGGAAAACGAATTAAAAACCCAGTTTATAAATAAAATTGAGGCTTTAAATTGTACTATAATTTTGTTTTTAAAGAAAAAAAACAATACTGCATACCTATTCAATAGCAACGAATTCTTCTCTGAAAATCTGACACCCCCTCCTCAGGTATAGCGCTATATTATTGATCTCTAGAAATACTACAGGTACCTTGAAAAAAGGTACTATTATCCTATACCTATACTTATTAAAATGAAAAAAATATTAGTTGCAATAGCTGTGTTATTAACAGCTCCATTACTAGCGCAAACACATGAAATAACTAAACACAATGGTAAAAAATTAGAAGTTAACTTTATTAAAATTAAAAATAATATAATTTACTATTCCGTACCTGAAAGTTTGGTAGAAAAAAAAATTAGTAAATATGCAGTTGCGCAGTTAAATGAAAAATCAAAAATCAATTCTCAGATTATATCTGAAAAAATTCATGCAACGGTAAAATCCGACTATAAGAAAGTGGTTGTACTGAGGGAATCAGAAACTATCGGTTTAAAAAAAGGCGATACTTTAAACAGTTTTTTTGGTAAAATAAAAGGCCAGTCAAGACTTTCATTATTAGAAATGGGTGAAAAACGGCTAAAAGAAAATGCTGCACTCAGGGGAAATCAATTTATTGTAATCCTATCGAATAAAACCGACAACCTTAAAGCGGTCACCTATACTTATTAGTAGCGCCTCTTTCTTTGCAGAAAGCAGCGCATCGATACCGAAAGAGCCTGTCTGACAGGCTCTTTTTATAAATTCTAATTTAGTTTCCTTCGTATGTAAAAGTCACACCTGCTACTAAAAATTGGGTTCCAAAGGGTTCCAAATTAGCTTTATTTGAAGCAGCATTATAGGTATAATTTAACCAAATTGGCATGGTAATACTATCTGTCAATTCTATGTCTTTTGAAACAGTGCAACCAAGGTTAACAAATGAGGGTTTGTTATAATCGGCAAAAGTATAGTATTCTGCCTTATTATTAAGAACAGCTCCCATAACAGGTGAGATATTCACTCCATAAGGAGCTTCAAACTCATATCCAATTTCCATATAAGTGGTGAAATTTTGTTTTCCTTTTTCATCATTTTCATCTTTATATCTAAAATCATTTCCTGCAATCAAGGTGCTTAAAGTAACCCAAATTGGCACCCCTTTTTCAGAAAAATCAAACAAAAACTGCAAATCAATTGATTGTGATCCATCATTCCCAAAATTGAAAAAATCATTTGAAACACCTTCTTGTTTGTCTGTAGATGGCCAATAATAATCCTGCAATGAAACTGTAAAATAATCTGTTATGGCATAATTAAAAATAAAATCTAGCTCTTGGTACCCTTTTGAAGCTCCATTTGCATCATAATATTCTTTCTTGAAATTGTGCGTTGTCCAAAAACCCACAGCGAATTTATCACTCACATTATAATTCCCATACAACTGTGCTACAGGATATTTACCTCCCCAAGATTGTCCTCGCCAAACATATCGACTGGCAATATCAAGATTTATATCCCACTTTTTATCAGACTTCAGGGTATCCGTTACTGTTTCTTGTGCAAATAGTGTAGTAGTGACCAACATTACTATAAAAATAAATACTGCTTGTTTCATGCTTGTTTCTGGTGTTAATCTTAAAAATTAAGCGCTGTTCTCAGCACTTCTATTCAATAACTATCGATTTCATATTCATAAATTCTTTTATTCCAATATCAGATAATTCTCTTCCGTAACCTGATTTTTTAATTCCTCCAAACGGAATTCTGGAATCAGATCGTACCAGTGAATTTACGAAAACATTTCCTGCTTCAATTTTTCGAGCCAGTCTATAGCCCCTTTCTCGGTCTTCTGTCCAAATTGCAGACGCCAAGCCATATCTATGATTATTAGCAATTGCAACAGCATCATTTTCGTCCTTAGCTCTGATTAAGGTTGCTAATGGGCCGAAAGTTTCTTCCTGAAAGGCTATATTATTAGAATCCACAAAATCAATTAATGTAGGTTGAAAATTGCACGCTTCTCGCATTCCTCCTACTATTAATTTAGCGCCTTGCTGCAATGCTATTTCCAATTGATGACTCAATTTGTCGGCCAAATCCAATCTAGCCAAAGGCCCCATACTGATGCCGTTCTGCAATGGATTTCCTTGCTGCAATGCGTTAATTTTTTGGGCAAAAAGAGCAGAAAATTCATCAGCTACTTTTTCGGTTACAATAAAGCGTTTGGCACAAATACAAGCCTGCCCTGCGTTAAGCATTCTGGATTGAGTTGCTATTGTAGCTGCTTTTTCAAGATTGGCATCATTCAAAACAATAAATGCATCGGAACCTCCCAACTCCATAACTGATTTTTTGATATTCTTTCCTGCCAATGAAGCCACAGACGAACCAGCCATTTCACTTCCTGTTAAGGTAATTCCACAAATAATATCTGAAGCGATTACACTTTCTACCTGCACAATATCGATGGTTACCTGTTGAAAAATACCTTCCGGAAAACCAGCTTCCAGAAATGCATTTTCGATCGCTTTGGCACAGCCAATAACATTTGGTGCATGTTTCAAAAGCGTAACATTGCCCGCCATAATTACCGGTGCTGCATAACGAAGTACTTGCCAAAAAGGATAATTCCAAGGCATAATCGCAAAAACGGCTCCCATTGGATCATAAACAGACAGGCTTGTAAAAGGCGTTTCATACGGCACGTCACTTAGCATCTTTTCTGCATTTTCGGCATAGAAATCACAGTTTCCAGCTGATTTTTCTACTTCAGAAATCCCTTCGGGCAAAATCTTACCCATTTCATTGGTAATGAGTAAACCCAATTCGTGCTTATTTGCTCTGAGGACATTAGCAAGTTTTTTCATTTTATCAGCCCTTTCCTGAAAACTTGTATGTCGCCAATTCTTAAAAGCACTTTCTGCTATTTTCAGTTTTTGATTTAACTGCGCCTTTGTCAAAACTTCATGCTCAGCAATAATCGCTCTTGAAAATGGGTTTATTGATTTAAATATCATTATAAAAAAATATTTTTGTTTAAGGTCCTTACTACTCCCACCAGTGAGACTGCATTCTATTTCTGGCTTAATTCAGTGTTTGAATCCAAAGGCCTAAACATTAGAATAGCACAATTTCCACTTCGAGGGTCGTCTAAATATTCAAATAGAGGCTCCACAGGAATAAACCCACATTTGATTTGAGCGGTTACAGTTGGATCCGCGATTTCGCCTTTTATTACTTTATCACAATAGTCAGCAATCGTCATTTGATCTTTCACTTTATCAAAACCAATAGGCATCCCGGCAGTAACTTGTCCTTTACAACCCTGCTGTTTTGCAAGATCTTGTCTGGCATTGTATAACTCCCTTGCAATTCCCTTTCCCCGATAATCAGGATGAACAGACACGTCTAATCCATAAATCCAATCCGCAGTAGGGTCATGGGTTCCTAACCATAAATTATCAGAAATCGCTAAAAAACGATGCTTTCCCTTGTGATAATTTTGACGAAAAGTTGTTGAAGAAGCAATCACTTTAGTACCATCTAAAACGACAAACTGACCTTCAGGAAAAATCTCCAAATGTTTTTTATACTTTTCTTCGGTGATTAATTCATCTCTGGACAATGTTGGAAACACTAGGACTTGTAATTCCGCCTGCTGTTTTGCATGTTCCGGTAAAGGTGTCTGTATTGTGTATAGCCCTACTATTTTTTTCTTCATAAATTGATGACTTCTTTGAATACTCCTACAGTTATAAAAGATTTATGCTAAATTAAAAGAATTAAAATTATACGTCTTATCGTTCGGGACTATTTTTATCGTTTCTAAGACGACTAAAATGAAGAAGAAATTCAGAAAGTTCATTAGCTAGCAATGCCTGGTGTATAAGACTCTATAACTTCGCATTTACTAATATCAGCTTCTGAAAAAAGAGAAATATTTACTAATCACATAAACGTACTAAACAGCTCCTTTTTCGACTGTTTAATACGTTTTTATCATCTTTAAATTACACCCCTACCACTACTTAAAAACAATATTTTTTTAGCTACTGAAAAAATCAAGATTTTTCAGGAATAAACTCTAAGCGTATTTCCGTTTAAAGAGGTATTGTATTGTTTTAAATTACTGGTTGCCGGTCCTTTGGTGACAACTCCGGTGCTAGTAAATTCTGAGTTATGATTTGGACAAATAAAATTATTTCCGCTTCCATTGTAATTCACATTTGTTCCCTCATGAGTACATGTGGCCGAAACAGCAATAAAAGATCCGGTGAGGGTTCTTGCAATAACAATTCTATTTGTAACCATGAATCCGCCATTAGTAGCTAATGTTCCTGAACTAACATCTACGTTGAAATCGATACCGGTAGGTGCTGGTGCTGGTGTTGAAGACGAAGAGTCATCGCTAGAACAACTAGATGATAACCCTGCTATGCATGCTGGCACTAAAACAGCCGCAGCTCCAAATCCTGCTCTTGCAAAAAATTCTTTTCTATTCATAATTTAATTTTTAGAAATTACTACTACTACTAAATAGGAATGCTTTTAATCTTTTAAAAAAAATTAGTTTTAACAGTTTAAAAATAAATAAAAAAAGGTTAAATTCTTACACTTAGCCTTTTAATTAATTAATTTTTGATATTTGGTGGTGGAATCACTGCGATTAGTATGCCTGAAAATTATATCAATAAAGAGCAAAATTTAATTTTTCCCTTTTTACTATCTCAAAATCCCCTCAATAGTCTCCAGTTCCTCTTTGGAAAAACTAAGCTTCTGTAAACTGTTAATATTATTATTTAACTGACCAACCGAACTGGCGCCAATCAAAACGGAGGTGATTCGGTTATCTTTTAATAGCCAAGCCAAAGCCATTTGAGCCAATGATTGATTTCTTTGCTGTGCAATGGTATTCAGTTGAATAATTCTCTGGGTTCTTTCCTGTGAAACTTCATCCTCCTTTAAATGACCATTAGGATTCGAAGCTCGGGAATTTTCTGGAATCCCTTTCAAATATTTGTCTGTTAAAAGACCTTGCGCCAAAGGAGAAAAAGCAATACACCCCACTCCTTTTTCTTCAAGAACATCTAATAACCCCGCTTCAGGTTGCCGAACAAACATCGAATATTTCACTTGATGAATCAAACAAGGTGTTCCTAATTGTTTGAGAATTTCACTAGCCTCCTTAGTTTGTTTCGCATTGTAATTGGAAATTCCGGCATACAAGGCTTTTCCGCTTCGTACGGCATAATCTAGCGCCATCATGGTTTCTTCCAAAGGTGTTTCCGGATCAAAACGATGCGAATAGAAAATATCCACATACTCGAGGTTCATACGTTTCAAACTCTGATCTAAACTCGACAATAAATATTTACGGGAACCCCAATCACCATAAGGCCCATCCCACATGGTGTAGCCC
The DNA here is from genome assembly GCF_048286515.1 of Flavobacterium rhamnosi. Taxonomy (NCBI): domain Bacteria; kingdom Pseudomonadati; phylum Bacteroidota; class Flavobacteriia; order Flavobacteriales; family Flavobacteriaceae; genus Flavobacterium; species Flavobacterium rhamnosi. Next base: position 26,189 of record NZ_JBLVPS010000035.1, read on the forward strand.
GCTTTGGTTGAAATTACGATTTCATCGCGCAGGTTTCCCTGAAAATTATTTTTTAGTATTTTGCCAAAATTACTTTCTGCGGAACCCGGAACCGGACCGTAATTGTTGGCCAAATCAAAATGGGTAATTCCCTTATCAAATGCGGCTTTAACAATATTCTCCCCATTTTCAAAATTATCCACCGAACCGAAGTTGTGCCATAATCCCAAAGAAATTTGCGGTAATAACAAACCACTCTTTCCACATCTATTGTATTTCATTTACTATTTTTATTAAGGTTTACTTTCGATATTGTATCAATTTTGAAAGATACTAAAAGGCCAAATGGCACTAATAAAATACCAACCGGTTTTTAAAAAGCAGTTCCACTATTAACGCTTCTTTTAAACGAAATCGACTCTACCTGTATAGTAAAACAATTACAAAGGAATATTCCCGTGTTTTCTATCCGGAGTAACACTTACTTTATTTTCGAGCATACTGAACGCTTTTATCAATTTGCGTCTTGTGTCTTGTGGTAAGATTACCTCATCCACGAAACCACGTTGCGCTGCCGTGTAGGGATTCGCAAATAAATCGGCATATTCAGCTTCTTTTTCTAAGAGCTTTGCTTCATGATCTTCGGCTTCGTTGATCTCTTTCTTGAAAATAATCTCAGAGGCGCCTTTGGCTCCCATCACGGCAATTTCGGCAGTTGGCCAAGCAAAATTCATATCAGCACCAATGTGTTTGGAGTTCATTACATCATACGCACCCCCATAGGCTTTACGTGTAATTACGGTCACCCTGGGAACTGTTGCTTCGCTTAAGGCATACAACAATTTGGCGCCGTGAACGATAATCCCGCTCCACTCCTGATCGGTTCCCGGCAAAAAACCCGGAACATCAACCAAAACCAATAATGGGATATTAAAACAATCGCAAAAACGAGTAAATCGCGCTGCTTTTTTCGAACTGTTCACATCGAGACAACCTGCCAAAATCATTGGCTGATTGGCTATAATTCCAATGCTCTTCCCTCCCAATCGAGCAAAACCCACCAGAATATTCTCAGCGTAATTTTTATGAATTTCAAAAAACGAATCTTCGTCAATAATTCCGCCAATCACCTCGTGCATATCGTACGGTTTGTGCGGATTATCCGGAATAATAGTCGCTAATTTAGTGCGTACCTCATCACTAAGTTCGTAAGGTAAATTACGAGGCGTTTCTTTATTGCTTTGCGGCAAATAACTCAGTAAGCGTTTCAAATCTTCCAGACATTCCACATCATTTGCCGAGGTACAATGCGCTACGCCTGATTTAGTAGAATGCGTGCTTGCCCCTCCCAATTCCTCTGAAGTTACCGTTTCATTGGTTACGGTTTTAACCACGTTTGGCCCAGTAACAAACATATAACTGGTGTCTTCGACCATCATGGTAAAATCGGTCATGGCAGGAGAATAAACAGCTCCACCGGCACAGGGTCCCATAATCGCAGATATTTGCGGTATTACGCCACTGGCTTGCACGTTCCTGTAAAAAATATCAGCATAACCACCCAAAGAACGAACACCTTCCTGAATACGTGCTCCGCCAGAATCATTCAGTCCAATCATGGGCGCGCCCATTTTTACTGCCATATCCATCACTTTACAGATTTTTTCGGCATGGGTTTCGGATAACGAACCTCCAAAAACCGTAAAATCCTGAGCAAAAATATAAATCAATCTTCCACCAATCGTTCCATATCCTGTTATGACGCCATCACCAAAGTACAACTCTTTTTCCATTCCAAAATCTGATGTTCGGTGCGTCACCAACATCCCGATTTCTTCAAATGAACCTTCATCCATCAAGTAATTGACTCGTTCCCTTGCAGTCAGTTTTTTATTGGAATGCTGCTTTTCGATACGTTTTTTTCCGCCACCCAAATGAGCTTGAGCAATTTTATCGTTTAATGTATTTATTTTGTCTTTCATATTGTTGTTTTTAACCGACAATTTGCTATTTTTTTTAATTTATTTTTAAAACCATTAAGGCATTACATACTCCATTTTCTAAATAAAACAGAAGCTCTTAATGGTTAAAACAACTTTTCTAATTTATTGACAACTCCTCCAGCTTAAGCGTTGAGGATTCTTGGAAAAAGCTTGCCTCAACAGGCTACTTTAGCTTCCATGAGAAATTGCCCTTTCTCCAAAATATTATTTGCGGCGTTTA
>NZ_JBLVPS010000036.1:0-24746 GCF_048286515.1 Flavobacterium rhamnosi
ATCCCGAACAGAGTAGTTAAGCCCGCCTGCGCAGATGGTACTGCAGTTATGTGGGAGAGTATGTCGTCGCCTTTCTTTAAAGAATCCTCATCATTCATTTGATGAGGATTTTTTTGTGTTTGATATGGGCGTAAAAAAAACGGGTAATCTATAAGATGTGTTGTGTAAATCTTCTCGATTATATCTATATACCAGTATTAGATAATAAACGAATTACAGAACAGTTGTATATAACGTTTTACACTACAATATTTTCCAAATATAGCTTGCTAAAAATGGATCAATCCTAAAACCTGTGGGGAAGCAAAAATTAAGGATCAATCCTAAAAATGATGTGAAGTTAAAGATTAATTTAAAAATTTTTTAACTATATTTAAGTGTAAAGTGCTTATCTTTAATGTATTAAGTTTTTTTATTGTGATTTTTTAAATCCATTAATAATTAAAACTAGACGGTTATGAAAACAGCGGTAAAAATTTTCATTCTGTTCCTTGCTATCAATTTAATTCCATTGATCATACCGCAAAAAGTAACTGCACAGGTATCCATTAACTTCCAACTTTTTTATGATAATTTAAGCCCGTATGGTTATTGGGTAAATAATCCAGAGTACGGATATGTTTGGGTACCTAATGTATCCGATGCGTTTATTCCGTATGGCACTAACGGTCATTGGGTATTTACCAATGTCGGTTGGACATGGGTTTCTAATTATTCCTGGGGCTGGGCACCTTTTCACTATGGGCGCTGGTTTTATGACCCTTATTATGGATGGATATGGGTGCCAGGTTACGAGTGGGGTCCTGGATGGGTTACTTGGAGGGCATCTGATGATTATTACGGATGGGCACCAATAGGTCCGGGTATTAGCATTACTATTGCGTATAGTAGTGGATATCGTTTGCCATATAATCAGTGGATATTTGTAAGAGACAGGGATTTTGGAAGAACTAATATTTATAATTATCATATTCCTTCGTCTAGAAACGTTACGATTATTAATAATTCCACGGTGATAAATAATATTTATCGTGATAATTCAACCCGTGTAAGATATAATGCCGGACCTAGTAGAGTTGATGTGCAAAGGCGAAGTAATAGTAAAATCTCGCCGGTAACTATAAGGGAAAGGAATAGACCAGGTCAAAGTCTTAGCAATAGAGAACTTGGAATATATAAACCGCAGGTTAGAAAAAATAGGACTACCGATAGAACACCTGCACCGTCTAAAGTGACGCGATTGAAAGATGTTAAACCAACTGCGCAAAGAAATATTGGAACACAAAGAGGGAATGAAAGCCAGCCAACAAAACAGCAGCAACTTCGCCAACAAAGAGAAGATCAGCAGTCTAAAGATAAGCAGATTAGACAACAACGCAATAATCAGCCATCCAAAGAACAGCAGATTAGACAAGAACGTAGTAATCAGCAAGCCAAAGAGCAGCAGATCAGACAGCAGCAAATGGAACGCCAAGCCAAAGAGCAGCGTGTTATGCAACAACACAATAATCAACAAACGAAAGAGCAACAAATCAGACAGCAACGAAATGATGTGAAAGGAAAACAAAAACAAAATTAGGTACTTAATTCTTCAATGTTAATAGCTCATGATTGGGATATTGAAAAGTGGATATTGAAAAGTGGATATTGAAATAGATGGGAATTGAAGCGCAGGGTTTAAAGGAAAATTGTCCTGTTTAGAGGAGTTATCAGGAAAGCAATGATTGCTCTATAGTTTTTCGCTAAAGAAAGATAAGAACAAAACAGAATAGTTTGAATTTTGAAAAATGTAAAGGCATAAGTGATTGAAGTAAAAATCTAAACTATATTAATTTACTAAAATTTAGAAACATGAAAAAATTAGTTTATTTAATCAGTTTGGTAGGAATCATGGCATTGTTCAGTGCCTGTTCAGCGGGATATGTTTCCGTTGTACCTGTGTACGAAGACGTTTACATACCAGCCCGTCCCGGTGGGAGTTATATTTGGATAGAGGGCAATTGGTATTGGAATAATAGAACACGGTCTTATAGACATTCAGATGGTAATTGGACATTGCCACGGAAAGGCCGTAATTATGAACCGGGTCGTTGGAATGAATCGAGACGTGGTTATCGATGGGTACCGGGTAGATGGCGGTAAACGGTGTTTGAAAAAATTAGCCTCTATGTAAAAATTGAAAAAAGCAGGAATGCATATCGGTATAATCCGCGTTCATGATGGCTATTATTATTATTATTATTATTATTATTATTATGAGAGAGTTATCGTCTTTCATTAAAATATCCTATTGCTTTATTTGAGTGGGATTATATGTGATAGATTGATATTAATTGGAGCGACTATATCCGTTAGACCAACGGTTCGCTTAATTTGTAGGCTAAGCGAGACTAAGACTTGAAATGAATAGGTGGCTTGGATCTTTGGAAAGCTCTTGCTCCAAGTACTATTGATAATGTTCTCGATAATACTCACAAATAGAGTTAATCGGACATTCCGGGCATTTAGGAGTTGGCCGACAAATTTCTCTTCCCAGAAAAGAAATTGCCATTCCAATTTCTCCCCAAATTTCTCTTGGCAGCACCTGCATGAGTTGTTTTTCGGCTTTAATTCCATCTTTAGTTTCTGTGATTATTCCAATTCTCGGGGCAACCCGAATAACATGTAAATCGGCTATAATTCCTTCAGCAGGAACTTTTGCTTCACGCATAATTACATTGGCAGATTTTCGTCCAATACCTTTTAGAGCAACTAAATCCTCCATAGTGAGCGGAATTTTTTCGTCTTTTTGGACGGTTTGAGCAATTTCCAATAACCATTTACCTTTATTGCCAAAATTCCTCACATTAGAGATATAGGGAATTAATGCATCTAGATTCGATACTGCCAAACTTTCCATATTCGGATAAGCTTCAAATAAGCCAGGAGCAATCTTATTTATATGGGCATCAGAGTCTTGAGCTGATAGCACCACCATTACTAAAAGCTGGTACAAATTATGATGATCTAAAGGATGCTTTCTTCCTTTGTATTTTGTTAGAATGGGTTCTAATTTTTTAGCCCACTCCGATCTGTTTCCAAATAAATCCATAGCATTATTCTTTAAAGTCTACCGACAAGGAGTTCACACAGTACCGTTGTCCCGTTTTTGTAGGTCCGTCATCAAAAACATGTCCAAGGTGGCCTCCACAATTTGCACACAGAATTTCCGTACGTTTCATACCGTGCGTAACATCTGAAATGTAGTCTACTTTTCCAGGAATTGATTCATCAAAAGAAGGCCAACCGCAATTTGCATCAAACTTGGAATTGCTTTCAAACAATGGTTTTCCACAAGCACCACAACAATACGTTCCTTTTTCATAGTGCAAGTTGTAGGTTCCGGTATGAGGATATTCGGTCCCTTTTTGACGAAGAATTCTATAGCGTTCCGCTCCTAATTGTTCTTTCCATTCCTGCTCTGTTTTTTCGATAGGATATTTCATGATTTTACAGTTTTTATTTTTTGTATAACGTTGTAATACAGCTATTTATTTTGAATAAATTGAACTGTTTTTTCAATTACTTTATGATTGCCTAGAATTTTTCTATGCCCTAACCCCTCCGTTAAAAGTAACTCCCCGTTTTTTAGGTATTTATGAATGTGTATTCCCGCTTTTACCGGGACTTCTGGGTCATTGTTATCATGAATAACCAAAACGGGAATATCCGTTTCTTTTGCAGCCAAAAAAGCAGAAAAACTATTCATTTTTTCTCCGTATTTATCTTCGAAAAACGAAGATAAATAAGTGCTTACATTCGGCTTTAGTTCTAATTTTGCCACAAAATCATCCATGATGTCCTGCACGATATCACCACTTCCGATAACTACTGCACGATTAACTTTTAATCCTTTTTTTATCGCATTCAACACTGACATTCCACCTAAAGAGTGGCCAATTGCAGCTTCAAAAGGACCAAATTGATCGTCTATCTCTAAAATCGCAGCAATAAAGTCAATCATAATGGTAGTCTTTCCAGGCGATTTTCCATGCGCAGGTGCATCAAAACTAACCGTTGAATATCCTTCTTTTAGTAATTCATCCGCGATCTTGAATAATTGTGTGCCGCGTCCTGACCAGCCATGGACTAGTAAAACTTTCTTTTCACTTTTTCCATACTGGTATAAAACTACCTCTTTATCAATTGCCGGTATATTGATTAATTTTTGGATGCTATTGCGATCCATTTCTAATTCTCTTTTTGGAATTTTATGTTTTATAGGTGTAGTAAATAGTTTAGCCGCAAATAATGTTACCAGTTTTGGCGAAATAAAAGAGATTAATTTACTAGTTAATAAGATAATCTTAGGAATTTTCAATGATTCTGTATGAATAGAAGTTTTTTTTGTCATTTCACTAAATTTTCATGCGAGTTATTATGTTAATTTTTTTTTACTAAATTTAGAAAAACATAAAAGTAGTATTTTTTATAAAGTTTTAAATGGTATTAACATAAAAGACTGAAATAATAAATATTTAGAATTGTTAACAAAAAATACTTGACTAGCATTATAAATAACTGAAAAACAACAAAATTTCATAAATGGAAATATTTCATATAAGCGCAGAGTGTTATCCAGTAGCAAAAGTTGGCGGTTTAGCCGATGTTGTAGGTGCATTGCCAAAATATCAAAATAATGCAGGACATCTTGTAAGAGTTGTAATACCTTGTTATGATTCAAAGTTCAGAAACGAAAATGAGTTTGAATGTGTACATTGGGGGCATGTAAAATTGGGTAATTTTAATTTTCCTTTTAGTGTTCTAAAAGAAAAAACGGATAAGCTAGGATTTGAATTGTATTTGGTAGAAATACCAGAATTATTTGATAGAAAAGAAGTCTATGGATATGAGGATGATATCGAAAGGTTTTTGTCTTTCCAAATTGCCTCTTTAGATTGGATAATAGGTAGGCATGAAGTTCCAGATGTAATCAATTGTCATGATCATCACACGGGTGTGATTCCTTTTATGATGTTGTATTGTTATAAATATGAAAAGCTACGAAATACGCCTTCTATGATTACCATTCATAATGGATTGTATCAAGGACAGTTTGGGTTTGATAAATTGCATTACTTACCGGAGTTCGACTTGGCTCATGTTAATGTTTTAGAATGGGATAAGTGTGTCAATTCACTCGCTGTAGGTATTAAATGTGCGTGGGCAGTAACAACAGTTTCTCCTAATTATCTGAATGAAATCAATTATTCTGCGAATGGACTTGAATCCCTGTTTAATCTTGTACGGTATAAATCCAGAGGAATTTTGAATGGGATTGATGTAGAAGTATGGGATCCGGCCAAAGATAATATGCTTGAAAAGAACTATTCGATTAAAAACTTCGAAAATGGTAAACAGGAAAATAAAGAAAAATTATGTAACCTTTTCAATTTAGATCCAACAAAACCATTATTCAGTTTTATTGGAAGATTATTAGAAGAAAAAGGTGGTGACTTATTACCACATGCTGCAGCACTGGCATTGTCAGAAAATTATAAACAAATTAATATTTTGGTTTTGGGTTCAGGAAATCCAACTATTGAAAATCAACTCAATAGCTTGTTAGCGGATTATAAAGGCAATTACAATACCTTCATTGGGTATAATGAAGAGTTAGCCCATTTGATTTATGCGGGTTCTGATTTTTTATTGATGCCTTCAAGAGTAGAGCCTTGTGGTTTGAACCAAATGTACTCGTTGCGTTATGGAACAATTCCTATTGTAAGAAGAACAGGAGGATTGAAAGACACTGTTATTGATTTTGGTGATGATGGAAATGGGATTTGTCATGATCAGGCAACAGTAGGAGATATTTGTTACTCGATTATAAGGGCTGTGGATTTATACGACGATAAAAAACACTTGAATAAAATCAGAAAAATAGGAATGAGCACAGATCATTCCTGGGAAAGAGTCTGTCAAGAATATATAGAAATGTACAACTTAATAATTAAGAAGAAATGAAAGCTAAAAAGAAAAATGTTATTGCAATTATTTTAGGTGGAGGACAAGGATCCAGATTATACCCATTGACAGAAACAAGATCTAAGCCAGCTGTACCGATAGGAGGAAAGTATAGATTGGTCGATATTCCCATTTCAAATTGTATGAATTCAGATATTTACAGAATGTTTGTTTTGACACAATTCAACTCAGCTTCTTTAAATGCACATATTAAAAACACGTATAACTTTAGTATTTTTAGCCATGCATTTGTTGATATTCTTGCTGCGGAACAAACTCCTGATAATCCGACTTGGTTTCAAGGAACTGCAGATGCTGTAAGACAGTGTATGCCTCATTTCTTAAACCATGATTTTGATTATGCATTAATACTATCGGGAGATCAATTGTATCAAATGGATTTTAACGATATGCTGGAAGAACATATTAAAAGAGAAGCTGATATTACGATTGCTACTCTACCGGTAAATGCAAAAGATGCTCCTGAATTTGGAATATTAAAAACAAACTCCGAAAGCTGTATTGAATCTTTCATTGAGAAACCTGCAAAAGAGTTGTTGCCTGATTGGGAATCGGATGTGAGCGAGCAAATGAAGAGTGAAGGAAAACATTATTTGGCTTCGATGGGGATCTACATATTCAACAAAAAACTGTTGGTTGATATAATGTCCAATAAGGAAACTAAAGATTTTGGTAAAGAAATTATTCCACAAGCTGTAGGGCATAAAAAGATATTAAGTTACCAATATGAAGGATATTGGACTGATATCGGTAATATTGATTCCTTTTTTGAGGCTAATATTGGACTAACGGAAGATTTACCGAAGTTTAATTTATTCGATAACGATAATAAAATATATACTAGACCAAGACTATTACCACCATCAAAATTTCAAAAAACGACCATTGATAAATCTTTAATTTCCGAAGGTTGTATTTTGAATGCGAAAGAGATAAACCATTCTGTGATTGGTATTCGATCCAGAATAGGCGAGGGGACTATAATTCAAAATTGTTATGTAATGGGGAATGATTTCTATCAGAATATTGATGATATGAATGAAGACATTAAAAACAACAAACAATTGATAGGCATTGGAGAAAGGTGTTTTATAAAAAATGCTCTTGTAGATAAAAACTGCAGAATTGGTAATGATGTTTATATAGATGGAGGCAGTCATTTAGAAGATTTTTCTAACGAATTGTATGCTATAAAGGATGGGATTGTTGTTATAAAAAAAGGAGTAGTTATACCGGATAATTATATTATAAAGTAAATTTAAAAACTGTTTTTTCTTAAACTAATATTCTGTTTTTTTAAAAGAAATAGAATTATACAATTGTTATATGAGTAAAGTTATCTCGCATTCCCTTTTTACAGATTTTGATATTGATTTATTTAAAGCTGGGAAACATTTCCGACTCTACGAAAAACTAGGAGCACATCTTATAACGGTTGATGGAGCCGATGGTGTTTACTTTGCAGTTTGGGCTCCCACAGCACATTCAGTGTCTGTGGTTGGAGATTTCAATTTCTGGACACAAGGAGAACATTTGTTGAAAGTACGTTGGGATTCCTCTGGTATCTGGGAAGGATTTATTCCGAACATTAAAAAAGGAGCTACCTATAAATATAAAATACAGTCTTCTAATGGCGGAATTATTACTGAAAAAGCAGATCCTTTTGCTTTTTACTGTGAAAAACCACCGCATACAGCTTCGGTTGTCTGGGATTTAGATTATAAATGGAAAGATAAAAACTGGATGGAAACGCGTCAAAATCATAATGGTTTAGACAAACCCTATTCTGTATATGAAGTGCATTTGGGTTCATGGAAGCGTCATGGCGAAGAAAATCGTTTTTTGACTTACCTCGAATTTGCCGAAGATTTGGTAAATTATGTAAAAGAAACTGGTTTTACTCATGTTGAGTTCATGCCTATTATGGAGTATCCTTACGATCCGTCTTGGGGATATCAATTAGTAGGCTATTTTGCACCAACATCCCGTTTCGGAAACCCTCAGGATTTTATGCATTTGGTAGACAAATTGCACGAAGCAGGAATTGGAGTAATTCTGGATTGGGTACCTTCTCATTTTCCAGATGATGCCCATGGTTTAGGATTTTTTGATGGATCAAATCTTTTTGAGCATCCTGATCGTAGAAAAGGATATCATCCAGATTGGAAAAGTTTAGTTTTTAATTATGGACGAAATGAAGTCCGTTCATTTTTGATTAGTAATGCGTTGTTTTGGTTGCAGCATTATCATGCTGATGCTTTGCGTGTTGATGCGGTTGCTTCCATGTTGTATCTGGATTATTCCAGAAATGAAGGGGAATGGGAACCAAATATTTACGGAGGCAGAGAAAATCTTGATACTATAAGCTTTTTAAAGGAATTTAATGAAGCGGTGTATTTGAATTATGAAGGAGTACAAACTATTGCAGAGGAAAGTACTTCCTTTCCTATGGTTTCCAGACCTACATCTGTTGGAGGACTAGGATTTGGGATGAAATGGATGATGGGATGGATGCACGATACTTTAGAGTATTTTCAAAAGGATACTGTATATAGAAAATACCATCAAAACGATTTGACTTTTTCGATGACCTATACCTTTTCCGAAAATTTTATGTTGCCACTTTCGCACGATGAAGTAGTTTATGGAAAAAAATCAATTGCAGGGAGGATGCCAGGCGATGAATGGCAAAAGTTCGCGAATTTGAGACTATTGTATGGTTATATGTTCATGCACCCTGGAACTAAGCTGTTGTTTATGGGAAGTGAATTTGGACAAAGTAGCGAGTGGAACTTTGAAGGAAGTTTAGATTGGCATTTGTTGCAATATCCATACCATGAAGGCGTAAAAAAATTGATTACTGATTTGAATGCATTGTATAAAACGCAACCGGCGTTACATGAAAAACAATTCAGTCCGGAAGGATTTGAATGGATTAATTATTCAGATCATCAAAATGCAGTGATGTCTTTTATTCGAAAAGGGAATAATCAAAAAGATGATGTTATTGTAGTTTGCAATTTTACTCAGGTAGTTCGTCCCAATTATCGTATTGGTTTACCAAGAAAAGGTAAGTTAGCAGAAATTTTCAATAGTGATGCAGCAAATTATGGAGGAAGCGGCGTTTCCAATCTTAAAAAAATTGCAATAGAATCCTTGCCTTATGACGGAAGGGACTATTCAGCTGAATTGCTTTTACCACCTTTAAGTGTTACTGTTTTAAAAATTTCATAAATAAATATTGTTTGTATTATCAAATATACATTGCTAATGATTCTTTAATTTATAGATAATTAGCAATGTGATTTTGATATTAGGATAGTTATAAACGATAACGTTTTCGCGAATAAACCTCAGATAAATACCTGTTTACAAAGTATTTTCGTATGTTTGAGTTCCAAAAAAGATTAAAATTAATACCATAAAAAATGATTACAAATACAGAATTAGAATATAAAGGAGATTTATATCCCACAAAAATTGTTGCTTTTGAGCATGAAGTAGATTCGGTATGTTTTCATACAGATAATAGTGTTATTTTAAAAGTAACGGTATTAAGAGATAGTTTAATACGTTTCAGATTTACTACAAAAGGATATTTTAGTAACGATTTTTCCTATGCTATCGACAAAAGTCATTCTCATGGGTATAACTTTCTTGAGGTTTCTGAAGTAGAAGATTATTATCAGATAAAAACTAGTAAAGTACAATGTAGGATTCAAAAAGCAGATATGAGATTGTCTATTTTTGATTTGGATGAAAATGTTATTTTAGAAGACGAATTAGGTTTTCATTGGGAGGAAAGCTATGAATATGGTGGCAATATCGTGAAAATGAGCAAAGCTTCAAAAGATGGTGAATGCTTTTATGGACTTGGAGATAAAGCAACTCAATTAAATTTGAAAGGAAAAAGATTAGAGAATTTTGCTACGGATCAATATGCATTTCAAAAAGACCAAGAACCGTTATACAAAGTTGTTCCGTTTTATATTGGATTGCAAAACAAACAATCTTACGGAATTTTCTTTGACAATACTTTCAGAACCTATTTTGATTTTTGTCATGAAAGAAGAAATGTAACCAGTTATTGGGCTGAAGGTGGAGAAATGAACTATTATTTCATTTATGGACCGCAAATGCAAGACGTAGTTACCACTTATACTGATTTGACCGGTAAGCCAGAATTGCCACCTCTTTGGGCCTTGGGGTACCATCAATGTAAATGGAGCTATTATCCTGAAAGTAATTTAAAAGAAGTTGCTGCTAAATTTAGAGAATTAAGGATTCCATGTGATGCACTGTATTTGGATATTGATTATATGGAAGGTTTTAGATGTTTCACTTGGAACAAAGAATATTTTCCAGACCCAAAAAGAATGGTTGCTGAATTGGCCGAAGATGGTTTCAAAACAGTTGTAATCATTGATCCGGGAATAAAAATAGACAAGGAATACTCTGTATATAAAGAAGCATTAAAGAATGATTACTTCTGCAAAAGAGCCGATGGTCCTTATATGAAAGGAAAAGTATGGCCTGGAGAATGTAATTTTCCTGATTATACGAATCCAGCAGTAAGAGAATGGTGGGCTGGATTGTTTAAAGAATTGATTTCTGAGATTGGAGTAAAAGGAGTGTGGAATGATATGAATGAACCTGCTGTTATGGAGGTTCCTAATAAAACATTTCCGATGGACGTAAGACATGATTACGATGGGAATCCCTGTAGTCATAGAAAAGCACATAACATCTATGGAACGCAAATGGCAAGGGCAACGTATCATGGTGTAAAACGATTCGCTTATCCAAAAAGACCTTTTGTTATTACGAGATCTGCGTATGCGGGGGCACAGCGATACACCTCTTCTTGGACAGGTGATAATGTTGCTACATGGGAACATTTATGGATAGCCAACATTCAAGTGCAACGAATGTCCATTTCGGGAATGGGTTTCACTGGATCGGATATTGGAGGTTTTGCGGAACAACCTTCCGGGGAGTTATATGCCCGTTGGATTCAATTAGGGGTTTTCCATCCTTTTTGCAGAACGCACTCTTCAGGTGATCACGGCGATCAGGAACCATGGGCATTTGATGAAGAAGTGATTGATATCACCAGAAAATTTGTCAATTTGCGATATCAATTATTACCCTACCTGTATACTATGTTTTGGCAGTACATTGAAGAGGGAATTCCTATGTTGAAACCTTTGGTTTATTATGATCAAGAAGATATTCAGACGCACTACAGAAATGATGAGTTTGTTTTTGGAAACCAAATTTTAGTTTGCCCTATTTTAGAACCTAATTCTTTAGGCAGAAGAATGTATATTCCGCGTGGACAATGGTATAATTATTGGACCAATGAAGAAGTTAAAGGTGGGAAAGAAATTTGGGTAGATTGTAAATTCGACCAAATTCCTCTTTTTGTAAAAGCAGGGGCAGTAATTCCAAAATACCCTGTTCAGCAATATGTCGGAGAATTGGAATTTGACGAATTGACATTGGATGTCTACTACAAAGAAGGGAAAGAAAAGTCAGTGGTTTATGAGGATGCTCAAGACGGATATGATTATAAAAAAGGAAGATATAGCTTTCAGTCATTTCAAACAATAGGTAAGGAAAAAGAGCTAATCATCCAGTTGCATAAAGAAGGAAAATATGACACCAATTATTCGAAGTATAAAATTAATCTAGTTGGATTGCCATTTAAAGTTAAGGAGATTGAAATTGATAATGAGATAGTTGTATTTGATCAAAAAGCTTTCGAAAGTGAAGGTTATTTAGTTGTAGGTAAGGAATTTACAGAATTACATGTAATAGGTGAATAACAAAAAGTTGATACATTTAAATTTAATTATGTAAATAAAAAATTCATAATAGTTGTATTTTTGTTTTAAACTTAATATAAAAATATATGAAAAAGAACTTATTACTAGGAATTTTCGCAATGGGATTATTGTACTCTTGTGCAACCAATCCTCTTACAGGAAAAAAAAGCTTGAATTTTGTTTCTAACAGTGAGTTGTTTCCATCATCTTTTCAACAATACGGGACTTTTTTAAAAGAAAATAAAGTTATTGTAGGGACTGCTGATGCAAGAAGAGTAGAGACCGTTGGCGTGAGAATCAAAGCAGCTGCAGAAAAATATTTAACCTATTTAGGGCAATCACAATATTTGAATGATTATCGCTGGGAATATAAATTAATTGATAGTAAAGAAGTTAATGCCTGGTGTATGCCTGGTGGAAAAATTGTTGTTTACTCAGGAATACTACCAATAACTAAAGATGATGCTGGTTTAGCTACTGTAATGGGACATGAAGTTTCGCATGCATTAGCAAATCACGGAGCTCAAAGAATGAGTGCTGCTCAATTGCAACAATTAGGAGCTGTAGGAGTTGCAGTTGCAACCGGTAGTCAAAGTGAAGAAAAACAACAGATGTGGCAACAATATTACGGCTTAGGCTCACAAGTGGGTGTTATGCTTCCATTTAGTAGAAATCATGAGACTGAAGCTGATAAAATCGGACTTACGCTTATGGCAATTGCTGGATACAATGCGGATGATTCTGTAATTTTTTGGCAAAGAATGGCTGCGCAGTCTACAGGACAGTCGCCTCCGGAATTCTTAAGTACGCATCCATCGGATGCTACCAGGATTGCAAATTTGAAAGCATTAATACCTGAAGCAAAAGCATTAGCGGCAAAAGTTGGGGTTATTTACAGATAATACTTCGTATTTTGATATTATAACTTCGAAGGTTTGATCACGATTTTAATAGGCTATTCTCCAAAGAGAGTAGCCTATTTTAGTGTATATAAGATTGTCTTTTCTCTAGCAGATCCGAAGTAATGCCGTTCTGGCGGACAGAAAACTATTACAATGGAAAGGCCAAAAGAGTAATCCCTTACCTACGCAATCGTTTTTTTTCATAATAACATAACGTTGATTATTAATCAGTAACGATTTATTAAAAGCAAATTATCATTTTTTGGCTAATTCTAAACAAAAAATAAATAAATTCGTAGCATAAAAAAAGAACCATGGCAGATTTACAAAAAGGAAATAAAAAATTATTAAACGCTTGGGCTTTTTATGATTGGGCGAATTCCGTTTATCCGTTAGTAATTACCTCTGCAGTTTTTCCAATTTTTTATGATGCATTATTTTCAGACAGAAATCATTATATATCAGTTTTTGGTTTTAGTGTTAAAAATTCTGCGTTGATTAGTTTTGTTACCGCTTTTTCTTTTTTGATAGTTGCATTAATTTCTCCATTATTATCTGGTATCTCAGATTATGTGGGTAATAAAAAATCTTTTATGAAGTTTTTTTGTTATTTGGGAGCCTTATCCTGCGTAGGATTGTATTGGTTTAGTTTGGAAAATATTTATATAAGCTTATTGTTTTATTTTTTAGGTTTAATCGGTTTTTGGGGAAGTTTGGTGTTTTACAATTCCTATTTGCCGGATATTGCCTTTGTAGAACAACAAGATGAAACCAGTGCCAAAGGATATTCTTATGGTTATATAGGGAGTGTAATATTGTTGATAATCAATTTAGGAATGATTATGATGCCGGACATTTTTGGTATTACTGGAACTAAAGGTGAGGCAGCAATGAAAGCAATGCGATATTCTTTTATAATGGTGGGTATCTGGTGGATAATTTTTAGTCAATATACCTATTATTACCTCCCAAAAGGAAGTAGAGATGCAGAGCGAAAAGTAACAAAAGCTCTAATTTTCAATGGATTCAGAGAATTGAAGAAAGTATGGTATTTACTTGGTCATAACGTTGCTTTAAAAAAATACCTGATTAGTTTCTTTGTTTACAGTATGGCTGTTCAGACCGTAATGCTTATCGCTACTTATTTTGGTGCACAAGAAATTGCATGGGCATCGAAAAGTGAAAGTACAACAGGTTTAATTATTTGTATCTTATTGATTCAGTTAGTAGCTATTATTGGTGCAATATTCACTTCAAAAGCATCAGAAAAATTCGGAAATATTCCTACGCTAATTGTGATTAATTGTTTTTGGGTTTTATTATGTGCAGCAGCTTATTTTATAACCTTGCCGATACATTTTTATATTATGGCCGGTTTGGTGGGGCTTGTGATGGGAGGGATTCAGGCTTTATCACGCTCAACTTATTCTAAATTATTGCCTGAAACGGAGGATACCGCTTCATTTTTTAGTTTTTATGATGTTTCCGAAAAAATAGGAATAGTCATTGGGATGTTGGTTTATGGAATTATTGACCAAATTACAGGAAGTCCGCGATTAGCAATTGTATTTCTTGGAGTGTTTTTTGTTGTTGGCGTTCTATTACTCAGGAGAGTTCCAAAAAGAGAGGTATTAAATTAATAAAATACAAAATAGTCTTCTTTTTTTATTTTTTTACACTTACTAAAAACAGGTATTTTCTTATTTATAAATTATAAATTTTTTCTTTATTTGTAAGAAGAAGTTATCGATTTTACTTTCACTTTGGCATAATGATTGACTCTTTTAGTGTCAAGCTAATTAATCATGTCATACATCGATTTTATTTAAATTACCAGTATGATAGTTTATATTTGCTTGGTAAATTAAATTTTTTAATGACAAAAAGACTTAAATAATATATGTCAAATCATAAAATACTTACTATTGACAATCTGTCACTGCAGGAATTTGATTCTGAAGCAGATTTAATACCACTATTGACTCCTGAAGACGAGGAGGAAATGAATAACGAAGCATTGCCTGAATCATTAGCTATTTTGCCATTGCGCAACATGGTTTTGTTTCCGGGTGTAGTGATCCCAATTACTGCCGGACGTGATAAATCAATAAAATTAATTAATGATGCAAATGCAGCTGGTAAAATCATTGGTGTTGTAGCTCAAAAAAATGAGCAAGACGAAGATCCAACTCCGGAAGATATTCATCATATAGGTACTGTAGCTAGAATTTTAAGGGTTTTAAAAATGCCTGATGGTAACGTGACAGTTATACTTCAGGGCAAAAAGCGCTTTGAAATTGATTCTGTAATTGCTGAAAGTCCATATTTAACTGCAAAAATTAAGGAAGTTCCGGAAAAAAGACCAGGAAAGCATGACACGGAGTTTATTGCGATTCTTGATTCTGTGAAAGAATTAGCGATTCAAATTATAAAAGAAAGCCCAAACATTCCTACGGAGGCTACATTCGCGATTAAAAATATTGAAAGTCAATCTTTTTTAATCAATTTCGTTACTTCTAACATGAACTTAACGGTTAAAGAAAAGCAAGATTTGTTAGCTATTAATGAATTAAAAGTTAGAGCTTTAGAGACATTACGTTATATGAATGTTGAGTTGCAAAAACTCGAGTTAAAAAATGATATTCAATCGAAAGTTCGATTTGATTTAGACCAGCAACAACGGGAATATTTCCTTCACCAGCAAATGAAAACTATCCAGGAAGAGTTGGGTGGTGTTTCGCAGGAAGAGGAAATGGATGAGATGTTACAAAAGTCTTTGACTAAGAAATGGGACGAAAAAACGAAAAAACACTTTGAGAAGGAATTATCCAAGATGCGTCGAATGAATCCTCAAGCACCTGATTTTGGTATTCAAAGGAACTACTTGGAGTTGTTTTTGGAACTGCCTTGGAATGAATATTCTAAAGATGATTTTGATTTGAAAAGGGCTCAAAAAATCCTAGATAGAGATCACTTTGGGTTAGAAGATGTAAAGAAAAGAATGATTGAACATTTGGCAGTTTTAAAATTGCGAAATGATATGAAATCACCAATAATCTGTTTGACAGGACCTCCGGGAGTTGGGAAAACATCTATTGGTAGATCTATTGCAGAAGCATTGGGTAGAAAATATGTTAGAATTTCATTAGGTGGTTTACGTGATGAAGCGGAGATTCGTGGACACAGAAAAACCTATATAGGTGCTATGCCGGGAAGAATTATTCAAAGCTTGAAGAAAGCAGGAACATCAAATCCTGTATTTGTTTTGGATGAAATAGATAAATTATCAAATAGTAATCAAGGAGATCCGTCTTCGGCATTATTAGAAGTTTTAGATCCGGAGCAAAATAATTCTTTTTATGATAATTTCCTGGAAATGGGTTATGATTTATCTAAAGTCATGTTTATTGCTACTTCTAATAATATGGCTGCTATTCAACCGGCGTTGAAAGATAGAATGGAAATTATCAAAATGTCAGGATATACTATTGAAGAAAAGGTAGAAATCGCTCGTCAGCATTTGTTTCCAAGACAATTGAAAGAACATGGTTTAACAACCAAAGATTTAACAATTGGAAAAAAGCAGCTGGAAAAAATTGTAGAAGGATATACACGGGAATCTGGCGTTCGTGGCTTAGAAGCAAAAATTGCACAAGTGATTCGTAACGCAGCAAAATCTGTTGCAATGGAAGAAGAATATAATAAAAAAGTGACTGATGGAGATATCATAAAGTCATTGGGTGTTCCAAGATTAGAAAGAGACAAATACGAGAATAATGATGTTGCCGGTGTGGTGACTGGTTTAGCTTGGACTTCTGTTGGTGGGGATATTCTTTTTATTGAATCTTTACTTTCTCCGGGAAAAGGAGGGATGACCATTACTGGAAATCTGGGGACGGTAATGAAAGAATCTGCAACAATTGCTTTAGAATACATCAAGGCTAACGCTAAACTTTTAGGATTAGATTCAGAGATACTTTCTAAATATAATATCCATTTACACGTTCCGGAAGGAGCTACCCCAAAAGACGGTCCTAGTGCCGGGATTGCGATGCTGACTTCATTAGTTTCGCTATTAACACAAAAGCGTGTGAAGAAAAACTTGGCAATGACAGGAGAAATTACCTTGAGAGGAAAAGTTTTACCAGTTGGAGGAATAAAAGAAAAGATTTTGGCTGCTAAGAGAGCTAATATCAAGGAAATTATTCTGTGTCAAGAAAATAAAAGTGATATTGATGAAATAAAGCCCGAATATCTTGAAGGTCTGACTTTTCATTATGTTAAGGAAATGAGCGAAGTGCTTAAATACGCCTTGACAGATCAGAAAGTTAAAAATGCAAAGGATTTAAAATAAAAAAATAATTTTTAATTTAAAAATTCCAAATTCAAAATCTAATATACAGGTTTGGAATTTGGAATTTTTATTTTAATTCCGGGTTTGAAATTTGCTGTTTATTGTATTTATAATTTTATCTTCGCATCTGCGTTTTACCTTACATAAACTGCGATTTTAAGCATGCCGAGAAAACTTTTATTATATTCCTTCTGTTTCATTTGTTCTGTGTCTTACAGTCAAATAGGAGGTAAGTATACGTATCAGTTTTTGAATTTGATCACTTCGCCGAGACAAGCCGCTTTAGGGGGTAAAGTGATTACAATTTATGATGATGATGTAAACCAGGCTCATTTTAATCCTGGGACCATAAATACAGAAATGGACAACCACTTGGCTTTGAATTATGGAAGTTATTACAAAGAAGTATCTTATGGAACGGCTTCTTACGCGTACACCTATGACCGTCATTTGCAAACTTTTCAAGCGGGTATCAATTATGTAAATTATGGTAATTTTGATGGTTATGATGAAAATGGTCAACCCACGGCCTCTTTTACAGGAAGCGAAATAGCACTTTCATTTGGGTATGCATATACTATTCCTAATACAGCGATTCATATAGGTGCAAATGCAAAATTGATTTCTTCAAACTTAGAAAGTTATAGCTCTTTTGGCGGTGCGATTGATATCGGTGCTCTTTTCATTGATGAAAAAAATGATGTAAATTGGGGTTTGGTAATACGAAATATTGGAACTCAATTTACCACCTATAATGGTACAAACGAAAAATTACCCTTAGAAATTATAGCGGGTGTTTCACAAGAATTAGAGAATGTACCAATCCGCTGGCACCTTACATTAGAAAATTTGCAACAGTGGAATATTGCTTTTGCTAATCCTGAAAGAGCAGAATCGTCGATTGATGGAAGTTCCACTAATGAGAAAGTAACAGTTATAAATAATGCACTGCGACATGTAATTATGGGAGTAGAGCTTTTTCCAAAAAAATCGTTTAATATTCGATTAGGATATAATTTTCGCAGAGCAGAAGAATTACGAATTTTGGAACAACGCAATTTTTCGGGAGTTTCACTTGGGTTTGGATTAAAATTCAATAAATTAAAATTTAATTATTCGTATTCCAGATATTCATTGGCGGGTAATACGAGTTTATTTGGCTTAACTATTAACTTACAATAATATTATTTTGGAAAAAAAAATTACCATAGCAATAGACGGATTCTCGTCCACAGGAAAAAGTACTCTAGCAAAGCAACTGTCCAATCATTTGGGATATATTTATGTTGATACTGGGGCAATGTATCGCGCTGTTGCATTTTTTGCGATGCAAAACGGGTACATAAATGCTGATTTTTTTGATAAGGAAACATTAATTAACAGTTTACCAAATATTAGATTGCAATTCAAATTTAATGCTGATTTGGGTTTTGCGGAAATGTATTTGAATGATGTAAATATTGAAAAAGAAATCAGAACTATTGCTGTTTCTAATTTTGTAAGCAAAGTAGCTGAAGTATCTGAGGTACGTGCTAAGTTAGTGGAGCAGCAAAAAGAAATGGGAAAAGATAAAGGGATTGTTATGGACGGTAGGGATATTGGGACCGTCGTTTTTCCAGGTGCCGAACTTAAAATATTTATGACTGCAAGTGCAACCACCAGAGCACAAAGGCGCTATGATGAATTGATACAAAAAGGAGACAATGTCACTTTTGAAGAAGTGCTTAAAAATGTAGAAGAGCGAGATTATATTGATACACACAGAAAGGATTCTCCTTTGGTTATGGCTGATGATGCTGTAGAAATTGATAATTCGCATCTTACCCGAGAAGAACAATTTAAAGTTGTTTTAGATTTGGTAAGTGAAATTATTAAAGCGTTGTAAACTTTTGTAGATCTCTTTTTTAATATTAGATTTACGCCCTTATTACATTTTTAAGCTAAAAAAACAATTCACTATATGGGAATTAAAAACAGATTGGTTTTAATGAACTTTCTTCAATTTTTTATTTGGGGTTCATGGTTGTTAACTATTGGTGCATATTGGTTTAATAATAAACATTGGTCGGGAACAGAGTTTGGAATCATATTTTCGACAATGGGAATTTCATCTGTTTTTATGCCGGCTTTAACAGGAATAATTTCGGATCGATTTATGAATGCAGAAAAATTATATGGCTTGCTTCATTTTCTTGGAGCTGCAGCTTTATTTTATTTGCCACAAGTCGATAATCCTACTACATTTTTTTGGGTGATGCTAGTGAATATGTTTTTTTATATGCCAACTATTTCCTTGTCGATAACAGTGGCTTATAATGCATTAATTGCAAAAGAAATGGATGTGGTGAAAGATTATCCACCTATTAGGATTTGGGGAACAATAGGTTTTATTGTGGCGCTTTGGGTGGTAAGTTTAACGCATAATGAGACTTCCGCCAATCAATTTTATATTGCCGGAATTGTTTCATTTCTATTAGGAGCTTATGCATTCACTCTTCCTAAATGTCCTCCTATGTGTAAAGGGGAAAAAGGGGCTTCTTTTACGCAGGTTTTGGGATTGAATGCCTTTGAATTATTCAAAAAACGAAAATTTGCCATTTTCTTTATCTTTTCGATGTTATTGGGCGCTGCTTTGCAATTGACAAATGCTTATGGAGATACTTATATTCATGATTTTGCTACTGTTGACGCTTATAAAAATACAATAGCAGTGAAATATCCTGCTATAATCATGTCGATTTCACAAGTGTCAGAAACACTGTTTATATTAGCGATTCCCTTTTTTCTTAGGAAATTTGGAATTAAATATGTGATGTTATTCAGCATGCTGGCATGGGTTTTACGTTTTGGATTATTTGCTTTTGGAAATCCTACTGATGGTCTTTGGATGATTATTATGTCTTGTATTGTATACGGAATGGCATTTGACTTTTTTAACATCTCAGGTTCTTTGTTTGTGGAGACGCAAACAGATTCAAAAATTAGAGGAAGTGCGCAGGGATTGTTTATGATGATGGTGAATGGTTTTGGAGCATTAATCGGAAGTTTTACCAGTGGTTATATTATCCAAAAATACTTCACCTTGGCAGATGGAAGTAAAGAATGGCAGAATATTTGGATAACTTTTGCCACTTATGCTTTGGTGCTGGCGATTATTTTTCCGTTTGTTTTCAAATACAATCATGATCCAAAAGCATTGGAAAAATTCAGTCACTAAGTTGTTTTTTATAGTAACCAAACCCGCCTTTTTTTCTATGAAATTAGGCGGTTTTTTTATGCGAAAAACAGTTTAACATCGAAGGAGCCACGATGGGTTTGATATCCTCGAAGCGGAGTGGAGATAAAGGTGATAGCTTAAACTTTGTATCAAAAAATTGCTGGATAACTCACTACTGATTCTCAATCTATTATCTTGTCCGTAAAATTTTGCTATTTAAGATAAATGTGTTACTTTTGCAGTCCTTTTGGTGAATAAGAGTTTCCTTTAGGTATCAACTAATTATACAAACAACTTCTGTTGTTTTCTATCACATTAAGAAACTCGAGAGAATACAGAATACAAATTTTTAATCAGCATGTCTGAACAAGTAAAATCACAAGAAGAGTTTTTAGCAAATTTTAACTGGCACAATTTCGAAGAAGGTATTGATGCAGTTGATGAGAAAAACTTATTAGAATTCGAAGAACTAGTTTCAAAAACATTTATCGCTACTGATCAAGAAGAAGTTGTAGATGGTGTAGTTGTTAGAATTACAGATAGAGACGTTATCGTTGATATCAACGCAAAATCGGAAGGTGTTATTTCATTGAACGAATTCCGTTACAACCCAGCCTTAAAAGTAGGTGATACTGTAGAAGTATTAATTGACATCCGTGAGGATAAAACTGGTCAATTAGTGTTGTCTCACAGAAAAGCACGTACTATCAAATCATGGGATAGAGTTATTTCTGCAAACGAAACAGGAGAAATCGTTAATGGTTTTGTAAAATGCAGAACTAAAGGTGGTATGATCGTTGATGTTTTCGGAATTGAAGCTTTCTTACCAGGATCTCAAATTGATGTTAAGCCAATTAGAGACTACGATGTATATGTAAACAAAATGATGGAATTCAAAGTGGTAAAAATTAACCACGAATTCAAAAATGTTGTTGTTTCTCATAAAGCGCTTATTGAAGCGGATATTGAAATCCAGAAAAAAGAAATCATCGGTCAATTACAAAAAGGACAAGTATTAGAAGGTGTTGTTAAAAACATTACTTCTTATGGTGTGTTTATTGACTTAGGTGGTGTTGATGGATTAATTCACATTACTGACCTTTCTTGGAGTCGTATTAACCACCCAAGTGAAGTTCTTGAATTAGATCAAAAATTAAATGTTGTAATCCTTGATTTCGATGATGAGAAAACAAGAATTCAATTAGGATTGAAACAATTAAACGCTCACCCTTGGGATGCTCTTGATGCTAAATTAGCTATTGGAGACAAAGTAAAAGGTAAAGTAGTTGTAATCGCTGATTACGGTGCTTTCATCGAAGTTGCTGAAGGTGTTGAAGGTTTAATCCACGTTTCTGAAATGTCTTGGTCTACTCATTTACGTTCTGCTCAAGATTTCGTAAAAGTAGGTGATGTTGTTGAAGCTGTTATCTTGACTTTAGATAGAGATGATCGTAAAATGTCATTAGGTATCAAACAATTGTCTCAAGATCCTTGGACTGATATCACTGCTAAATACCCAGTAGGTTCTAAACATACAGGTATCGTTAGAAACTTTACAAACTTTGGAATTTTCGTAGAATTAGAAGAAGGAATTGATGGATTAATCTACATCTCTGACTTATCTTGGACTAAGAAAATCAAACACCCATCTGAATTTGTAAATGTTGGTGAAAAACTTGATGTAGTTGTATTAGAATTAGATGTTGAAGGACGTAAATTATCTTTAGGTCACAAACAAACTACTGCTAATCCTTGGGATCAATATGAAGATTCTTTCGCAGTTGGAACTATCCATACAGGTGAAATTTCTGAAATCGTTGACAAAGGGGCTACTGTAGAATTCGGTGATGATATCGTTGCTTTCATTCCTACACGTCACCTTGAAAAAGAAGACGGAAAGAAATTGAAAAAAGGTGATTCAGCTGATTTCAAAGTAATTGAATTCAACAAAGAATTCAAAAGAGTAGTTGCTTCTCACACTGCTATCTTCCGTGAAGAAGAAGAGAAAAATGTGAAAGCAGTTTCTGAAAACACTTCATCTAATTCATCTACAAATGCACCAGCTGCAACTTTAGGTGATAACAATGATATGTTAGCTGCATTGAAAGCTAAAATGGAAAAATCAGAGAAAAAATAATTTCTTAAAATTTTTTGAATATAGAAAGCTCCGCAATTTTGCGGAGCTTTCTTTTTGTTAATAGTTTTCTATGTAGCAATTTAAAGTGATTTTTATAAGATTGTAAAGTATATATTTTTGTAAGAAAAAAAATATTAAATCATTTAATGATTTATATTTACAAATCTAATAATCATAAATATGAAAAAAAGCTACTTTTTACTTATTTCTTTATGTTTTTTAACAACTGTAAAATCACAGATTATTTCTATTCCAGATGTAAATTTTAAGGCGCAATTACTAAAATCCGATGGAGTGTATAGTCAAATTGGATATAATTCTAGATTTGATCCTATTAAAATTGATACAAATTCGAATGGTGAAATCGAAGTTAGTGAAGCTTTGAATATCTATGGATTAACTCTTGAAAGCTATTCAGATATTTCAGATTTGACAGGTATCGAATATTTTTCGAATTTATTTTTTTTAAATTGTAATAATAATAAACTGACATCGCTAAATCTTAATAATTTATTGAATTTGAATTATTTAAGATGTAATGGTAATTTATTAACGTCACTAGACTAAGAAGTTTGAAGAATTTATATCTTTTAAATTGCACAGGTAATCAACTAACTTCATTAAAAATAGAAGGCTTATCCCAACTCAATGAATTAGAACGTTATAATAATAAGCTAACGACACTTAATTTAACGGGACTTACAAATCTTACTAAATTACAATGTATTGATAATCATATAAATGAATTGAATTTGAGTGAATTAACAAGCCTTCAGTCTTTACTTTGTGCAGGAAATAAATTGACATCGTTGAATCTAAATGGATTAGCATTACTTGAATACTTAGTTTGTGATAATAATTTATTGACATCGTTAAATGTTAGTGGTTTTACTAATCTTCGTAGTTTATCATGTTCAAGTAATTTACTAACATCATTTAACATAAGTAACTCTCCGAATATTTCTTATTTGGAATGTGGTTATAATCGGTTAAATTCTATCATAAAATCAGGATTTTATAAGTTTATTAGATTTGATTGCTCTAATAATTTGTTGTCAACTCTAGATTTATCGGATGATATTTATGGAGATAATCGTGCTAACTATAATTTAGATAATAATCAGCTTACATCCATAATTCTTAAAAATGGGCGTGCTACTGGAGTAACATTTGCTAACAATCCAAAGCTAAAATATAGATGTAGATGAAGAAGAAGTGGTATTTGCGCAGGAAATCACAGCAACATTCCTATTAATCAAAATAGCTGTATATAGAATCAGATTTGCTATAACTTAAAAAACTATTTAAAATTTAATCAGAAATAGTTTTTTTTAATTATCTGCTACTGATTAATTAATTCTTAATAAACTTTCTACTTGAAGTTCCTCTATCTGAAATTACTTTAATAAAATAATTTCCTGCTGTTAAACCAGAAACATCAATTTCTGAAACTTTCTCAGCATTTGGAACAGCCAAAATCAACTGTCCTAAAGTATTGTAAATTGAAATTGATTGTACTTCGATTACTTCTTTTGAGTTAATATTCAAAACAGATTTAGAAGGATTTGGATATAAGGTAAAATAACTAGAAAACTCAAAATCTTGTGCTCCCAAAGCTTTAAATGTTGAAGTTACCTTGTTAGTTATGATTGGGAAGTTATAATCAAAAAAGATACTTGCATCATTTACAAAAGTATCATTCACTATGAGTGTTGGCTTAGTCTTAATTTTAAAAGATTCTATTTATTTTTATAATAATATGATTTCGTCATGATCTTCTAAGTTCTGCAATTCGAACCTTCAATGTTTTGAGGATTCTTTTCTGTTTCAACTCAAATAAATCAAATCTATTTTTTTCTGAAAATATCTTATAAAAGGGTTTGTCAATTAAATTTATTTCACTCTATATTTTTATGATTATCAGTTGTTTGGAAAAAAGTTTTGTTCTTTTAAAACCAAAACCAAACTGACAGCGTAAATGAATTTATATAACTTTTAAAAAATAGATTTTATGAAAACTAGAAAATTTTTATCAATTGCATTTTTTGCATTAGTCTTTGGAGCAACTTCTTTCGCTCAAAAAAGTGTTATGGTTGGAGGAGCTGCTATGTATCCGACTAAAAATATTATTGAAAATGCAGTAAATTCTAAAGATCACACTACATTGTGAACGGTAAATAAGAATGCAGAGTTTTTGGCAACTGGAAGTGCAGAGTATTCGGCAAGAATGAATACATAGTTTGATTCAAAAGTAGGGTATTATTTTGAAGAATCAAAAAAC
>NZ_JBLVPS010000037.1:0-23385 GCF_048286515.1 Flavobacterium rhamnosi
CGAATTAGAATCCAAAACCAGAAAATTGGAATCCAAAACGAATAAGTTAGAATCTTTCAATTCCAAATTAGAATCCAAAGCCGAAAAGTTAGAGATCGTAGCCACGAAACTCGAACAAGAGGTTAGTTATCTCAAATTTCAGATCGAGCAGTTCAAAAGAGCGATGTACGGTTCTAAAAAAGAACGTTTCATTGCCAGTGAAAATCCAGAGCAATTAGCCATTCCTTTTGAAATTGATCAGCAAGAAGTTGTAGCGGCTGTTGAATCGGTAAAGGAACAAATCACCTACGAGCGCGAAAAAGCAGCTAAAAAGCATCAAGGCCGTATGGCCTTGCCTTCGCATCTTCCAGTAAATGAAATTGTATTGGAACCAACTGAAAATATTGAGGGAATGAAGTGTATCGGTCAGGAAATTACTGATGAATTGGAATACGCTCCTGCAAAATTGTTCATCAACCGCTACATCAGAAACAAATATGTTGCCCCTGCGGATGAAAAAGGAAATCAGCAAGTCAAAATTGCCTCTCTTGATTTTCGTCCGATTCCAAAATGTATTGCCGGAACGACTCTTTTAGCTCAAATCATCACCGACAAATTTGTGGATCATCTTCCACTTTACCGCCAGATACAGCGATTTTCAAGAGAAGGTGTTGATATTCCTTCTTCTACAGTCGATTCCTGGGTTAGATTAGTATCTCAATTACTGCGGCCGCTGTATGAATGTCATCGACAGCATACCCTGAATAACGGTTATCTTCAGGCGGACGAATCTCCAATAAAAGTACAGGACACCGATAAAAAAGGCGCAACACATACTGGATTTATGTGGGTGTATCACGCGCCCATACCCAAAAGTGTGTATTTTGATTACCGAAAAGGACGCGGCAGCGAAGGTCCTTTGGAAATGCTAAACGAATTTGAAGGCTACCTTCAAACCGATGGCTATGGTGTATATCCACAATTTGCACTCAAAGAAAATGTTACCCAAATAGCATGTTGGGCTCATGCGCGTCGCTATTTTGAAAAATCATTGGATTATAATAAAGCTAATGCATCCCACGTGATGCAACAAATCCAAAAGCTATATGAAATTGAACGAAAAGCGACTTCTCAAAACCTTTCAGTTCAAGAAAGACAGGCTTTAAGACTGGAAGAATCACATCCTATCCTAAACGAAATAGGAAACTATATTGCCGTACAGTCAAAATTGGAATTACCAAAAAGTCCTTTAGGTAAGGCATATGATTATTGCCTGAAACGCTGGGACAGCCTGATGGCTTATCTAAAAGACGGAAATCTTCATATTGACAACAATCTCGTTGAAAATGCCATTCGGCCTTTAGCTTTGGGTCGGAAAAATTTTTTATTCGCAGGTTCACACGAAGCAGCAAAAAATATTGCGATGTATTATTCATTTTTTGCAACCTGCAAGAAGAACAATGTTAATCCATCCCAATGGTTGCATCATGTTCTAAATAATATCAATGATACCAAATCATCAGAACTGCATAATCTTCTTCCACAATACTTCAATCAGGATTTAGTGGATTGATGCTATTGCTGGGACGCATACCTTTTTTCAACTATTAGAAATAGGAAAATGAATAATACTAAATCAACCTATTCCATTTTTTAATTGTAATGCTCTTTGCAAAAAACTTTGATTTGCTATTTTGCTTTCGGCTTCATTAATCGCTTTAAGCAAATTGTTTTGATTGTCTGCAATCTCGCTAAGCACACTGGACATAATATCCCATACCGGTTTCATTTTTATAATAAGCTCCTGCCCTTTGGCGGTAAGTAAGATTAGGCGTTTGCGCTCGTCTAGCCTATCTTTTTTAGAACGGATGAGTTTTTGCTTTTCCAGCTCTTTTAACAAGCTAATAGTTGAAGGGTGCGTATACCCAATCTCGTTCGCAATTTCTACCACACTCAACACCCCTTTATAATAAAGGGTATAAATGACTGGAAACCATTTTGGCTCGAACTCAATATCAAATGATTTGTAAAGTAAAGCACCGTCTTTACGCAGCTGTTCACTGAGGCGTTGCAACCTTGTGGATATGGCCAGGATACCTGACTCATCTATAACGTTCATCATATTTGGTTTAATGCTAAATGACAAAATACATTATCTGCACTCATTAAAGGAAATGCTTTTGGAAGTGCTTCTTTTTCAATGCGCACAAAATTATTTTTTTCATAAAAGCGCAGGGCAGCTTCCAATATCGAAACCGTTCCCAAGTATAAATGGTGAAGACCATTTTGCTTGCTATAGGAAATTAGTGTGTCCAACAATTGTTGCGCTATAAACAGCTCTTTGCCTCTATACTCTTTTTTTACAAACATTTTTCTTATTGCACCTGCCTTATCATCATACTTGACCAAGGCAATCGTACCAATCAATTCCCCGTCTATAAAGGCACCCCAAAAACAACCACCCTGCTGATGGTAAAAGGCACTTATTTCCAAAAGATCAGGCTGATCTTCTAAAGTGATGGCTACATTAAATTCCTTTTGCTGGATGTTTAAGATTAAATCAATCACCGCTTCCGCATATTCATTTTCAATAGGTCTAATCGCTGTTTTCATAGTGAATTATTTACATCACAAAACTACGTAGTTAAATACATAAAAACAAATTATTTTTATAAACTAAACCAATTAAAGGTTTTCATAACTTAAATATAAAATAAGTCAAAGCGTGTTTTATCTTGAAACAATACAATTTTAAAAACGTTTCTAAACACAAAAGCTGCTTCTAAAAAGAAACAGCCTTTACGTATGCTATCAAAATTATTTTTTTTCGTACTAACTAAAGTAAGTAACAATCTCTTGCCTATTATTTTATCAATGTATTTACGATAATAAGTACTTTTGCAACTTACTTTACTTGAATACTAACCTCAGTAGATTTTAACCAGTTACTGGTAAACTTAACAGTTATAGGTTCAGTACCGCCTGTCGCCTGAATATAAGCTACAAGATGACCGTGAAATACTCTCTGAACATTATCGGTATAATCACTCATGTCGCTATTATTACCGGCGTCCAGTCCTAATAAAGTCCCTGAACCACTTACAATACAGGTAACATCATTATCCGAAAGCATCACTGGAAATCCTTTTTCATCTACTACCTGCACAATTACTTTTGCAACTCCTTTTTCCTTATCGATAGTGATACTTTTTTCATTAATCCCAAGAGCATCTGGTTGTTGGGAAGATAGTATCAAATATTGGCTTACTACTTTATTATCATTATTTAGTCCTATTGCTTCTAATTTACCTGATGTAAAAGGGATATCCCAATAAATAACTCCTGTTTTTTCATCATATTTCTGCTCTTCGCCAACAACTTTTCCGTTTAATTCCAAACGGGCTTTGGCTGCGTTGGTATAACAAACTACTCTAATCATTTGTCCTTCATTGTAATTCCATAAAGACCAAGCGTCTTTAGAAAGTTCTGTGTCTTTATTTGCAAGGTAAGTCCCAGCATAAATCATCGGTTTATCAGACCATAATGATTGGCGGAAATATCCTCTTGGCTTAATAATCCCTGCAAGATCAACTAATCCTGAGTAGAACCCTCTCGAAGGCCAGATTCCCGATTCACCCAAATAATCGATCCCTGTCCATAAAAACTGTCCAAAAATGTGCTTATTATTTTTCACGGCTAACCATGGCTCCATATTATGAACATTCTCACTGCCAAAAATTACTCTGTTTGGGTATTTCTTATGGTCGGAATCGTACTTACTTTCCGTGTAATTATATCCCACGATATCAAGAGCACCTGGATATTCTGTTTCGTTAGACATGGATACTCCTGCAAGTCCTGCAGTTGCAGGACGTGATTTATCATACTTTTTTACAGCCGCCACAAGACGTTTGGCTATATTTCCAAGACGCATAGCATCAGGTGCATCTTTTTTGTAACCCCCATAAGAAGCCTGTCCAAATCCACTATCTTTTCCACCATCTAAAACGGGATGAGAATACGGATCATTTGGATAATCCACTTCATTACCTATGCTCCAGGCAAATATGGAAAGATGATTTCTGTCACGACGTACAATATCTTCAATATCTTTTTCGGCCCAATTGGCAAAAATATCATGTGAGCCCTCAAATCCTGGAGTACCCACATTCCACCCCTCAAGCCATTTACGTTTAGGAAATTCCCATTCATCATAAGCTTCATTAAGAACTAACAAACCTAATTCATCACAAAGTTCATAAAAATCTGGAGCCTGTGGATTGTGACTGGTACGAATCGCATTCACTCCTATTTCTTTCAGTGTTTTCAATCTGGTTTTCAAAACATCTCTAGGTACGGCCGAACCTAAAACTCCCGCATCATGATGCATACAAACCCCTTTCATTTTCATCCCTTTACCATTAAGCGCAAAACCTTTATTAGAATCAAACGTGAAATTCCTAAAACCTGTTGGTGTAACCGCTTTGTCTATTGCTTTTCCGTCCTTAAAAACGGTCGTTTTTAACTGATATAGATTTGGATTCTCTAAATCCCATAACTTCGGATTTTTTACATTTATTTTTGTTGTGATTTTATTTTCTTGATTAGCTCCAACAAGAACATTTTGGGAACTTTTAGCGACAACTTTTCCATCGCTGGTCAAAAGCTCATTTACAACGGTCAGATTTGTTTTTACAGCAGATCCGTTTTCTAGGGCTACTTCTATATTTAAAATTCCTTTATTTTTATTAACTTCAGGATAGGCATATACACCCCATTGCGCAATATGTACAGGATTCGCATAAACCACCCATACATCACGATAAATACCAGAACCGGTATACCAACGCGAATCAGCACTTTGACTATGGTCAACACGCACAGCTATTGTATTATCTTCTCCATATTTGATATAAGGAGTAGCGTCGTATGCAAAAGAGATGTATCCGTTAGGACGTTTTCCTAAGGAGTGTCCATTAATAAAAACCTCACTCCTGTTATACACGCCTTCAAAATATAAGTATACTTTTTGTCCCCTTTTATTTTCAGCAATGTTTAATGCTTTTCGATACCATCCAATTCCACCTGGCAAAAAACCAGTACAACTGGCCAAAGTTGGACTTAACCTGCCTTCTACGCTCCAGTCATGTGGTACAGCAACGGATTGCCACTTATCATCATTATATGCTGCATTTTTAGCATCTGGTGTATCCTGAAGTATAAACTTCCAGTTTTCATTAATTTTTTTGGAATCTCCGAATGATATCTGACTAAAAGCAGACAAGCAGGAAAAAATAAGAATTGGTAATAAGAATTTTTTAGTAGTCATTGTATAAAATTTGTTGTTATTCATTTAATCAGTAATCATCTCTGTCCTATTCACTATTGTCCGGTCAATTTTCCTAAGGGTTTAATTCCCTCATGAGTTGGTTTTATAAATAGTATATTCCCGTCTTTGTCAAACTCCATTTTATCTATGCAGACTTCTCTATTGAATCCGGCTGCATCTCCCATAGTAATTCCTTTGGGATAGTTGAAGCGATGATATACAATATACCATTCATCCTTACCGGGTATTTGAATAATCGAATTATGACCTGTTGCATATATACCTTCCTCTTTGTCTTTTGCAATTACAAGGTTGTTTTTAGGAATGCTAATTTTACCTGTTGGAGTGTCCGAAATTCCATAACGTACACGGTAATTTTCGCTTCGTGTATCCTCTTCTGACCATAAAAAATAGTATTTCCCATTTCTAAGAAAAACAGTAGTCCCTTCACGGAATGTATCATCTGGAGTCATGACCTTAACAGATTCTTGTTTAACAGAAATCATATCGTCGTTAAGTTCTGCGCAAGCCATATAACCGTTACCCCAATACAAGTAGCTTTTTCCTGTTTGAGGGTCCGTAAATACATCAGGGTCTATTTGTTGTCCTGAAGCGATACCATTTGGTAATTGGTCTATCAAAGGTTTTCCTGAATCAACAAAAGGACCTTCCGGCTTGTCAGCAACTGCCACACCAATTTTCTGACCAGCAGTAAAATAGAAATAATATTTATAGGCATTTCCTGATTTTTTCTCCATAATACACGGGGCCCAAGCATTATTCTTTGCCCAGCTTACCCCTTTTTCAAGATCAAGAATAATTCCTTCATCCTTCCAATTCACCAAATCAGGTGATGAGAACGTTTTGAAATAAGTCCCCGACCAGCCATCAAATCCATCACTCGTTGGGTAAATATAGAATTTTGAAGTTTTTTCAGAATACATGATATCCGGGTCAGCATAAAAACCGTCCAAAACCGGATTATTGGCCACCGACGCCGTAACCGACCAGATTTCTGCTGGCTGGCCTTCTATAGCAACTGTATATTTTACGGCTCCCTTTGTAAAATCCTGAGCTGTTCTTGGGGCAACGGTCACACCTGCAAATTTTGTAAAATCAGGATTAAATGATGAGAGATTGGTTCCCTGTTTTACAGGTAAATGAACTTGCTTGGTTGCGTTATCTGCTTTGATATTGGTTTTCTTAACCTCCTTAGCTTCAGAAGAACTAATAATATCCTTAGCCGTGCCCCATTTGCTTTCCAATCGCGCTACTTCTTTTTCTGTTATCGGCATAACAGTTCCATGACGCGGGTGAAAATTCATAGAAATAGCATTATCAATAACAGAAAAATTTTCTAAGTCACTCGTTTTTGTAAACTGATATTTTCCTTTTGTGTAAAGATCATACATCAATATATAATCTTTGGAATCATTCCGTTTAAAAACCCCGGCGCCTTCCACCGGATATTTTGTTTGCTGTACATAGTTATCTCTCAGAGAATACCCTTCAGTAAGTTTATCAGATACGGCTATTTTTATACCGGCACCTGCTCCTTCCGTTTTGAAAAACAAGTGGTATTTATTGTCTTTGAAAATAATTTCACCGTCTATACAAGCTCCGTTTGTTGGACTAAAAAACAATTGTTTGGGCTCCGTTTCCAAATCGGTAAAATCAGCATTAGCGTAAGCATAATAAATTTTATCAACATCACTTCCGTGCTGCATGGACCAATAAATCATATACTTTCCTTTTTGGGTATCATATATCGTTTGTGGTGCCCAAACTCGTTTTAGATTTTCATTGTTTGGATATTTCTTTTGAATATTGATTACCGTTGAACTCCAGTTTATCAAATCGGTTGATTTCAATAGCACCATCGCCCTGTTAGAATCCCACCCTTGTGCAGATACCATGTCGGTTACAACCATAAAGAAGGTTTCACCATCAGCTCCGCGCAAAATATGCGGATCGCGTACACCTCCACTAGAGCTGATTTGTTTGGAATCGATAACAGCTTGATTGTTATTTAATGCTCTGAAATTATAACCATCGTTACTGATTGCAAAACGAATGGCCTCTTCATCTTTAGCGTTTCCTATAAAATACGTAAATAAATAAGCGCTTGTTTTTGTAGTGGAAACCTTTACTACAGACTTAGGCGATTTCTTTTTAGAAACCTGTTGTGCTTTAGCTGATCCAAGAGTACTCAAGGCTACTAATAGAACAACCCATTTATAGGTATTTCTTTTTTTGTTTGCTATTTTTGGATTATTCATGCTTTTTAATGCGATTTAGCTTTTTTTGATACTTTAACAATTTTGTACAAACCCGCTCCATGCAGGTTAATTTCAGGAGCAAATTCGCCTGAAAACTTTCCAAGTACTTTCCCTGACCATAGATTGGTGATTAAATAATTATCTGGAAGTCCAATACTTTTCAAATCTATGGTAATTTTCGCGCGAGGCGGCGGTGCAGCTCCCGAAGGGTTTTGTGTAAATACAAAGAAATTAACGGTAGCCCCCGTATTTTGAGTAACACAGGCTTCATCCAATCCAACAAGAGCTTTAAAACGGGTATACCCTTCCGGTATATCAAATTCTATAATTGAATTGGAATGTGTACCAATCCCATTTTCATACTTAACTTTATTGATAGTAAGAGCATTGCCGGAGACACTTTGGTTAACCTTTGGTTTTTCCCATCCCGCTGTTGCTTTTATCCATTTTAAACTAGTAAGTTTGATGGAATCGTTACCTTTATATAGCGTCGGTTCAATCCAGTTAGCATGATCCCAATCCGTTTTATCACCTCCATCGTTTACGACCAAGTACAGTTTTTTAGCACCCTTAATAGCAATATCGACCATGGCACTTTGTCCCGGTGTTACTTTTGATATCAACCCGCTGTTCCAAACTGCTTTTTCCTGCGTTACTAAATGTTGATCTGCGGTATTGAATACGGCTAAGTATTTAGCTCCCGTTCCTGGCTGGTCAGCAATCCAGGCCGCTTTGTCTTTATCGGTAAAAAGAGGTCTGTTATTGGTACTTTCGTTAAGAACCTTAAGAACATTTTTATTAGTCAGTAAAGAAAGTGTGAAGGGGTCATTATCCGGAAGATTCCCTCCAAACATTAAAGGGGATTTAAAAATAGTCCACAAGGTCATTAAAGTGTATTGTTCGTCCTTTGTAAAAGCGGTCATACGAGGATCTCCTCTTTCTGCCCTGATACCAATTCTACCAATTGGCAACATATCACCATCAGGATAGGCTCCATAGGAACGCCACTTGTTCCAACGCTCAAATACGTCAAAATGATCTTTTAATTGTTCCCAACTATCCCAAAAATCTCCAACAGTACGCCACATATTCGCACTTTTTTGAACGTGATCGGCATGTGCAATTGGAGTTTCTCCAGGCGATGTGCTCAATACGATTTTACGTCCGGTGCGATCGATTGCTTTGCGGATCATATTGATTTCTTCTTCAAAATAAATAGGAGAAGAGAGATCATCTATTTTAATAAAATCAAGTCCCCAAGAAGCATATAGTTCGAAAAGAGAATTGTAGTATTCCTGAGCACCTGGTTTCCCTGGAACTATAGTATACATATCGCGCAGCCAGCTGCATTGATCTTTTTCAGAGTAAATATCCCTTGCCGTCAGATTCGTTCCTTTTATAGCTGAGTTTTGTTTTACCGCAATAACCGGTACACCCCTCATGATGTGAATACCAAACTTTAACCCTTTTTCATGAAGATAATCAGCCAACGGCTTAAAACCTTTCCCCCTCGCTGCCGAAGGGAAACGATTTACCGCAGGTAAAAATCTACCATATTTATCCAGAACATAATCGGGATCTTTTTCATTGTATCCGTGCGCTTTATCGTTCCCAACATACCATCTGATATCTACTACAATATAATCCCATCCATATGGTTTTAAATATTTAGCCATATAATCCGCATTCGCTTTTACCTCTGTTTCCGTAACGGTAGGTCCAAAGCAATCCCAACTATTCCATCCCATTGGCGGAGTAGCTGCCCAGCTATGAAATTCTTTTTCAGTTTGAGATTGAGCACCATAGCTGGCTATTAAAAAGAATAAAACAGAAAACACAATTTTTTTAAGCTGATATCGAATCATTACCCTATTTTTTAAATTATAATTGTTTGAGATACTTCAAAAGTAAATCTATATTTTACTTTTGCTTATTGAAATTCGCCTACAAAAGTGACAACTGATTTCGGTGGAATTTCTAAATTATCAATTTTCTGGATGTCAGTTCTTTTTAAATTAGAATTATCGGAGGTAACATAGGGAGTCAATTCATTATTTTTCAGTGCTCCTTTTGTTAAATCAAATTTGTATTTCTGAGCCGATTTCCCACAATTTACGGCAACAACAATAAATTTTTTATTCTCGACATCCTTGTATGCTGTTAGCATCACATCGTTTGCAGCGCCCAGTTCGTCTTGATTAGGAACATCAACTCTAAGCATACCCGGACGTACAAATAGCGAATAATTTCCCAATGCCCAAAGCAGTTTTGAATCATGAAACTCCCCATCATTTCTACAATAATTAGGATCTGTACCACCTTTGCTTTTTCCGTCATCTAAATAAATCAGACCATCTTTATAATCCACACGAGTAAAGGAAGTCCACCACTGCCATGAAGCCGCATTAGCAAGTGCAATATCATTGTGAATCAAACGAGCAACATACAATGCCGTTTGCATACCCAAATCTCTTCCTGTACCTGAACCTCCAGGAATCTCCCCTTCTCCAGGATTTTCTAAGATACAGTATTCCGACTGCCAATATTTTAATCCATCCCTTTGTTTAACGTTTGCAGCGATTAATTTTCGACTCAAAACCTGTTTGTCGAAGGGCCAGGTTGTGAAATAACTGTGTCCTAAAATGGTGTTTTTTACATTCGGTATTTTAGATACGTTCGTTTTTGTAGTGCCAAAAAAGTAGTCTATCTGATTGTCGCGGTTTTCTCCATTTACATTTTCATACAAATAGTTAATTTGCCCCGCTTCAGCAATAACAATTTCAGTATCCATTTTTTTGGCACTGAGTTTTTCAGAAAGCGCTTTGGTCAAATCGTAAATTTCCTGATTGGTAGCAGGTGTTCCTTCCTGGCTGTTTTTATCACCGTTATTTGCCATCCACTCCCATTGCGGTTCGTTTATTGGACTTACATAATCAAATTTAATCCCTTCTTTCTTCTCTAATCCCTGAATACTTTGAACTAAGAAATCCGCAAATTTTGGAACGGCTCCCTCTTTCAGATTGAGCTTGTTTTTTTGAGTTGCGAAAGACAATCCATTGCTTGTCATAGAAACGGGTGCGCTGTTGGTAAAAATCAAGAATTTTTCCACACCACGTTTTTTTGCCGCCTGCAAGAACCATCGCTGTCCTTCCTGTTTCGACCAGTTGTAAGTACCGTCAGCGTTTAGAAAACATTCCGTTCTTCTCCATTGGTCCGAAACCTTGCTGTTTTCGCCTTGTTCTGTGCTGCCTGCGCCCAGGTTAAATCTCCAAATTGAAAGTCCAATTCCTTTTGGATTTCCTTGTTCATCAATTTCTTTACTAAAAAGTAAATCAGCAATGGCATTCTTCTTTTGCTTTGGCCAATTTTTTCCGACAAACTGGCATCTCCAAGCATCTGAACCTCCAAAACCGTCCATCGTTTGAACCACATTATCTGTACTAATGGTAGCGGTTCGCTGACCAAAAAACAGCGAACTAACAAGCAGTAAAAGCGAGATATAAATTTTTTTCATTTTTTTTTTATGCTATCTGTCTTTTTCTATTTAATTATCTAAAAACGAAAAAGAGTATTCATTTAAAACTTATTCTAATAATCATTAATTATAACTTCCTACAAAAGTGACAACTGCTCTTGCAGGTATTTCAAAATTAGCGGCATCAACATCAGCTCCTTTTTTCAAACTTTTAGTATCAGAAGTCGTGTAAGGCGTAAATTTATTGTTTACTAAAGTACCTCCTGAAAGATTCAATTTGTAAGTTCTCGCTGCGTTACTAAAATTAACCGCTACAACTACAAGTTTTTTATTCGCTATATCTTTGTATGCTGTTAGCATGACATCAGTTGTTGCAGCTGAATTGTCTAAATCAGGTATTTGAACCCTTACCATTCCTGGTTTTACAAAGAATGAGAAGTTTCCGAAGGCCCAAAGTATTTTGGCATCTCTAACGGTTCCATCGTATTTGCAATAATCCGAATTACCCGCGCCATTACTCGCACCGTCATCAACGTGAAGCAATCCGTCCTTATAATCCCCACGACTAACGGCTGTCCACCATTGCCAAGAGGTAACTCCCCCTATAGCGATATCAGTACTTATGATACGAGCAACCCAAAGAGCAGTTTGCATACCTAGATCTCTTCCTGGACCACCCCCTCCTGGCAGTTCAGCTGTCCCGGGACTCTCAAGGATACAATATTCGGATGCCCAAAGGCTAAGTCCTGGAACCGATTGTATTTTTGAAGCAGCAGATTGTCTGGAAGAAATTAGCCCACTCAAAGGCCAGGCTTGCCAATAGCTGTGCCCTGATATCGTTTTCTTTACGTTGCTCAATCCGGCAATATTTTTGGTTGAATTAACGCCAAAGAAATAATCAATCTGGTTTGAGCGACTCTCTTTACCGGTTACTGTTTTATACAGCGGTTCGAAGGCTCCTGCTTCTCCTGCTACAATTTGAGCACTAAGTCCTTTTGATTGCAATTTTGGAGCTAAAATATTTATAAAATTGTAGATGTTGGCATTTGTTGCTGGGGAACCTTCCTGATTTGTACCGTCCCATTCATATTGCGGCTCGTTGAAAGGACTGATATAGTCAATTGTCAGGCCATGTTCTGTTTTCAATTTAGCAATAGAATTAACCCAAAAATCAGCGAGGTCCGGCATTTTTCCATCTTTCAGATTGTAAAATTCTTTAATACTAGCATGTGCTTTGCCATTGCTGGTTAAATAAACAGGGGCACTATTTGTGAAAGCCAATAACTTTTCTACACCGCGGCTTCTGGCGGCTTTCATAAACCATACCTGCCCTGCTTGCTTACCCATGTCATAAGTAACTCCATCAGCAGTAAAACACTCTGTACGTCTCCACTGGTCTCCTATATCACTTGCTTCTCCTTGTTCTGCGCTCCCTGCACCCAGGTTAAAACGCCATAGCGATAATCCAATCCCTTTTGGACTTCCTTCAGTATCGACTTCTTTACTAAATAGTAGATCTGCTATATGATTTCTTTTGTCAGTAGGCCAATTTTTACCTATAAAATTACATTGCCAGGCATCTGATGCTCCAAAGCTCTCCATTGTCTGAAGATTCATATCAAGATTCACCTTTAAAACTCTGGTAGTAGCAACAACAGGCTGTGAATTTTCAGCAGTATCAGATTCGCAACTAATTAAAAATACGTTGATTAAAAGCAAGCCTGCGAATAGCAGGCTCCCTTTATAGCTGTTACTAAATTTCATATTAATAACCCTGATTTTGTGTAATTACTCCTCCACTTAAATCTATTTCTAACTGAGGTATTGGCCACAGCAAATTTTTAGAAGGGCTGAAATTTATACCCTTGTCTTGTGGCTCTCTCAAATTGGTAGTTTCATAAGGATCTGCCGAGTTCAAGTTGTATTGTACAAAAGTACCACTTGGTCCCATCAAAGATTCAATAACAGGTCTTCCTGTAGTAGGATCTTTTTCACGACGAATATCGTACAAACGCAATCCTTCGAAAGCTAGTTCCAAACGACGCTCTTTATAGATTTGTCTCAGTAAATTAGGACCTGCTAAACCTGTTTTAGGATCAAGTTTTACACGAGCCCTAAGAATATTGATATCTGCCAAAGCATCACCGCTTCCCAAATGATAATTAGCTTCTGCTCTTGTCAGATACATCTCTGCTAAACGAATCAATGGTATATTCAATGGTAAGTGTCCGTCTTTTTTGTCTAATGCACGACGGGTTGCAATAGGAATATAGTATTTCCGAATAATACGTCCTGATTTATTGTCGTTCAAACTAAATTTATGGGTTGGGTTAAGGACTTCATCTCCATAGGCAGCCTCTCCCCATTTGGTGATTGTACTTCTGCGACGCACCACATCATTTTCAGAAAGGTAGGCGTTTTCCAAATCGCTTGTTGGCATACACCATCCCCAACCGTCAAGTACATCTCCAGCATCATTACTTGGAAAATATTTTTTGTCTTCACCCCTTGCTCCGGATAAAGTAGGCAAAGCACTTCCCAAACTTTTATCCTGTACACTTGATGATTGTGCTTCAAGGATAGACTCCACGCCGTTATGGTTATTAACATTCCAGATATTCAGGAAATCAGCCTCTAACGAAAAAGGACCTTCCGTTATAACCTTGTCAGAATATTGTTTCGCTTCAGCCCATTTTTCTTGAAACAAAGAGACTCTAGCCAATAAGGCATAAGCAGCCCATTTGTTAACCCTTCCGTTTCTTGCTACCGTAATATTCTCCAATTTTGCAGCAGATTCTTTAAGGTCTGCCTCTATTTGTGCATAAACTGCGGCAACGGGACTGCGCTCTAATTTTAAATCACTTGTTCCAAGTGATGTTGTGTACAAGGGAACAGCTCCAAAGTTATTCACCAGCTCATAGTAGCAATAAGCACGAACAAACAATGACTCTCCCATATATTGATTTTTTTGAGACTCGCTAATCGGCGCTTCTGCCATTTTCTCTAAACCAGTATTACAGGATTGTATCGTATAATAATGAGCCGTATAAATACTGTTCATATCGCCCATATTATCAGGAGTAATGGTGTATTGAGAAGAAGGTCTGTGCGCAGAGTTGTCCTGCCCCGTATTCCCCATCCAGGCATCATCCGTTGCCATTTCATTGGTAACTCTTGGTGCAACTAAAGTATACCAATCATTAGGCAACAACAACCTATGCGTTAACTCATTAACATAATTTTCGCATTCTTGTGCAGTTTGAAAATAGTTTTCAATACTCTGAACTCCCCTTGTCTCTTTTTCAATAAAGTCGTCACAAGAAACTGCAAATGCAGAAAAAGCTATTATTGATAATATTATTTTTTTCATATTCTTTAATTATTAAAATGCAACATTAAGACCGAACAAAACTGTTGGCTGAACTGGATAATTCCATCCTCCGAATCCAGATCCTTTAACTCTATCACCTTTTTCAGGATCTCCCCCTCCTACTTCAGGATCAACTCCTGTATAGTTCGTTACCGTCCATAAGTTTTGACCTGATATAGACAATCGAAGTTTATCAAACCCAAATTTATCAAACAACGAATATCCTAACTGAATGTTTTTCATTCTCAGGAAAGACCCGTCTTCTACATACAATGAAGAGAATTTTGAGAAATTTTCGTTGTTGTCATCTTTAGACAAACGAGGAACATAATTTGAAGTTCCTTCTCCATGCCAAGCCATTTGATCTAATCCATTTACTTTATTACTCAAACTTGTACCATTATACAAATCAGAAATATTTTGGTTTACTAATTCGTTTCCGATACTGGAATAGAAATTAACAAGCAAATCGAATTGTTTGTATGCCACATTCAAATTCAATCCTACAGTGTAATCAGCCCATGGAGAACCAATTTTCGTTCTGTCTTTATCGTCCAGTTTGCCATCTCCATTTAAATCTTTGAAACGTACATCTCCAGCTTTTGCATAAGGCTGTAATTCCGTTCCATGTTCATCGGTATGCGCATTTAATTCTGTCTGATTTTGGAACAAACCGTCTGCAACATATCCATAGAAATACCCAGGCTGTTCTCCTTCAGCAGTTAAAGTTCTATTACCGCTTCCATACAATTTTTCTCCTTCTGTTGACAACGAAATCATATCAACATTAACAGTAGTAAAAGTAAGGTCAGCCCCATAAGAGAAATCTCCTTTTTTATCTTTATAAGAAACCAGCAAGTCAATACCATTAGATCTCATTGAACCAACATTAGTCCAAATTGTTGAATATCCAGGGAAACCACTATACGTAGGATATTGTTTTAAGAACAACATATCTTTAGTTGTTTTTTGATAATATTCTACCGAACCTGAAAGTTTGTTTTTCCACAATCCGAAATCAAGACCAAAGTTTACATCTTCAACAGTTTCCCATTTGATGTCTTTGTTTGCCATAGAAGATGGGTAAGACGTATCAACAATAACATCTCCAATTGGATAATATCCTTGTCCAATGTTTGATTCATAAACCGAACCAGGTAAACTTTGATTTCCTACTCTCCCCCAACCAGCTCTGAATCTAAGATCGTTAACAATACTTTTAGCACCCGACATAAAGTCTTCGTTTGAAATTCTCCAGGAAGCAGATGCAGATGGGAAATTCGCCCATTTGTTCGCAGCCATGAATTTAGAAGAACCGTCGCGTCTGAAAGTTCCTGTAAAATAATATTTACCATCGTAATTGTAAGATACACGAGAAAGGTATGACATCAAAGAGTTTGACCAGCTGTTCCCCCCACTATCGAAGTTTTTGGTTGCAGCATTTAACTCTCTCATAGCATCAGAATTATTAGGCACCCCCTCTCCGTAACCCCAAACATCACGTCCATTGTATTCCTCCATAGTACTACCTACCATGAAAGTAGCATTGTGTTTTTTAGCAAATGTTTTTGAATAGGTAGCT
This sequence comes from Flavobacterium rhamnosi, assembly GCF_048286515.1. NCBI lineage: Bacteria > Pseudomonadati > Bacteroidota > Flavobacteriia > Flavobacteriales > Flavobacteriaceae > Flavobacterium > Flavobacterium rhamnosi. Next base: position 16,015 of record NZ_JBLVPS010000037.1, read on the forward strand.
GTCGTCTGCCATGTCCAGTCATTATTGGTAGTATTTGATCGCTGAATAGTATTAATTTCAGCTTTTTCATGTGCAGCATCAATTACAAAATCCGGAGTAAATTTACTCCACACTTTATCACCAATTTCAAGAGATCCCTGTGTGCGAATTATCAAACCTTTAATAGGCTCATATTGCAAATAAGCATTCGTGTTCAGGTTATACAAATCGGTATAATCATCATATCTTTTTACAGCAGCAACCGGATTCCAAATATAAGATGGAGATCGTGCGTAGATACTATACTCATTTTCTGTTCCATCTAATTGATCAGCTGGTTTGTAAATCGGCGTAATAGGATCAATTTTATCAAAATCGGCCCAGTTTCCAGGTGCTCCCCATGTTTCATAGCGTGGGTTTAATGTAAATCCTGCTGCAAATTTGTCAGAAAATTTGAAATCATTAGCAATTCTTGCTGTGATTCTTTCCCATCCCCCTACGTCATAGAAAGAATCTGAATCATAGTAGTTAAGGCTTATAGCATATGTTTGCTTTTCAGAACCACCAGAAACGCCAAATGAAGCATTCGTTACAGGTGTGTATTTCTTAATTCCGGTACCCCACCAATCGGTTGTTTTTCCTCTGTACTGTTCTGTATCTGCAAAGTTAGCTGCATATCCCGCATTGGTATAAGCTGTATTTATTATAGTGGCATAGTTTTCTGCATCTGCCATATTATAAGGGTTATTCATCACTTGAGTACCTGTACTCAAATCAAAATTGAATTTCGGCTTTCCGATTTTACCCTTTTTTGTGGTAATAAGGATCACCCCATTTGAGGCACGAGAACCATAAATAGCACTCGCAGAAGCATCTTTAAGCACTTCCATAGACTCAATTTCATTGGCACTCAGAAAATTGATACTTGTACCCATTGGAATACCATCCACAACGTAAAGAGGATCTGTATTAAGGTTTACCGTAGAGATCCCACGAATAAGAACTCTTGGCTGCGCCCCAGGTCCTCCAGCACCGGTGACTTGGACCCCGGCTACTTTACCCTGCAATGACTCCGTCACATTACCAACAGTCATTGTTTGCAGTTCTTTTCCTTTTATTGAAGCAATCGAACTGGTAACATCACTTTTCTTTACTGTAGCGTATCCTACAACTACTACTTCCTCCAGTGTTTGACTAGCTTCTTCCAAAACAACATCAACAACTGTTTTTTCATCCACTTTTACTGCTTTGGTAGTGAAACCGATGAAAGAAAATTCCAGTTGGGCATCCTTATTAGGAATTACAATCGAGTAATTACCGTCAAAATTGGTTAAAGCTGAAGTTTTTGTTCCTTTCACGAAAACATTTACTCCGGGAATTGGCAGTGCCCCTTTGTCCTTAACGGTGCCCTTTACTGTTATCTGTCCAAATGTTGCAGCACTGCACAACACGGTAATAAATAACCATATAAATTTATATTTCATATTAAGATATTTTATTAATTAATGTTACAATCAAGATCATAACAACTATTTTTTTGTTATAAAGGCTCTCTCTAACTCGGTATCAATAATTACTTTGTAAACACCCGGAGCAGCTGGATATTTTGCATTACCGTTTTCTCCAGGTGACATCGTAGCAATACCGTTTTTGATTAATCTCCAAGATGGACTCCACCACTGGCCTGTAAAAGTCGCCTCCAAGGTTCCCGTAAGTGTATACTCTCCAACTAGTTGATAGGGATTATTAGGGTCATTAGCCAAATGTAAACCTGCTTGTGCCCAAGCATTCCATGTGTCCCAGTTAGCACCCTGAATACCACCTCCACAAACACTAACGAATGGTTTTCTTTGCGCTTCGTCATCATGCCAAAGTCCGTTTACAATATCTGCCCAAACTTTACTTGACGGTGTATATTTCGCAACAGAAAGAGCAAGTGTTTTTGGATTCATTTTAATTTTGTAGTACCCTTTTGTTGGCAATACAATTGCAGCGCTATTAATCCCATAAGCCAAACTAGAACCATTCAAACCAAAACAATGCGGAGCAAAATCTCCTTCTTGACCTAAGAAATAAATTTCTTTATTGTCTTTATCAGCATAATATTTGAATTCGAAATCTTGTCCATTTTTGTCGTGGAAATACATTGGTACACCAACAGCGTCTGTAGTAAGATTAGTACCTTTCGGCTGGTCGCACAAATAGATAGCAGGATAGTCGTTAGAGCCAATAACATTGATATTTGTAGTACCTGTATTGGGTTGAGCGAACTTATCTTTTGCAGTAATTGTCAATACATAACTTGCATCGCTTCGAGGTAATTCATAGTCTTTTTCATAAGTATAGGACTGAACTCCGTTCAAAGGAACCATATCATCGATCAGAAGAGCTGCACAAGTAACGTGTACAAATTCAATACCTGAGTCATCATTTACAGTGAACTTTACTTTCATTATGTTACTTGATGGCAACAAGATAACAGCTCCTTCTTTAGGACTGTCCATAGTTATAGAAGGAGCACTAAATTCTCCGTCTAAACGTAAGTTGATTTCCTCATCAACTGAATTACCGGAAACGTCAACAATTGTCAATTTGATTTTAAAAGATTCAGATGCTCCTCTATCAGCAGGAATTTCAAAAAAATAGCTCAAATCATATGTTGTAAGTAACGGATCCGTTTCAAAAGTGATCATTTTATCTAATGATAATTCAGGTATTTCAATTCTCACTGATTTTAATCCTAAATCATCATCCAAAGCTGCTTTGATTTCGAATTTTCTGTTTGGTGCTCCATAAATTTCTCCTGTGCTTATTGAAATCGTCGGAGCTTCAGATTCCGCAAAACTCTGTTCATTCTCTTGACAACCTATAAATAGCGTTGCAAAAAAAGCAAGAAAAAATAAAAACTTAATTTTTTTCATCTCTTTAATTTTAAGGTTAGTTTGTTAGTTTGTTTTAAATTCTAAAAAAGAAGTTTATAATACATCCACTATGTTCATTGCGGAGTGATACAGACAATTGATTTCATTTCTGCGCCATGTCTTGCGTAACCATTTTCTCTTTTTTGTAAACATTTTAGATTAAAATAACATTCGTTTTAGATTAATTTCGAATTGCTACTCTTTGTAATCCTTCATCATAATTTATAAATCCATTGAAGGTTATTTGTCTTAGATCTGGTAACAGTTCTTTTATCCGATAGGTAAATAATAGATAAAGTGCGTTTGATAATGTTGATTGCCATTCTTCGTTCGGAAAAAAAACAGAGCAATGAAAAAGTAATTTTTTGGTTGTTAGCATATTGTTTTTGTTTGGTTAATTATAAGCGTTGTTTTTACATTTTTAAATTTTATCAAATTTTTTTAAAGAATATTGGTTAACTAATACTTGATCCAAATAATTCAGAAATCGTTCCTAAAGCAAAATTTTATTCTTTGTATTCTATTAGACTATTGTTTTATTTATTTATGCCCGCAGTGTTTATATTGCGGGCATAGGTAAATAAATAAGTAAAACACACTCTTACAATTTCCTGCCAAATGCAATTTCTAAGCATTTTGCAATTTTAAAATCTACCTAATAATAAACAAATTATAAAGTCTATAATAATACCGTATCGGTACAACTATAAATGCAAAGAAATGGTTAGTTTGAAAGTTTGAGGAGGGGTAAAATGGAAAAAAAAGGAGGTCAAATTCGTAATTAAACTATTTATTGTTAAAAAAATTAATGAATATGAAAAAAATAATTGATTTTTTTACACAAAACACAATTATCAAATAAATAGAGCCTTACAATCTACATCGTTATAGATCAAGGAAATAATACTATTCCAGACCTAAAAAATAAAGCATACAGTGAAATAAAAATGAAAAGACATGCCCTTAAAACACGTAAGTCAAAAAAAATAAGGAGACCGCTGCTCTTATTTTTTTGACTTACACAATTTATCCGATTGCACGAATTAGAAATACTTTAAAGGGAAATATTATTTTATAATATTCGTATCAGCGTTAAACGAGCTTTTATATTTTTTTATATACTCTGAAGGAGTCACACCAAATAGTTTTACAAATTGCTGTCTAAAATATTTTGGATCTTCAAAACCTACCTCAGCACTTGCCTGGGCAATATTTATATTTTCAGTTAGCATTAGCATTGCAGCTCTTCTTATTCGCACCGAGCGAATAAATGCGTTTAAGGTTTGTCCTGAAATAATTTTAATTTTAGTATAAAGAGTTCTATGACTCATTCCCATTTCAGAAGCAAAATGTTTAATGGTAAAATCGCGTTTGTGAATATTAACCTCTATGATAGCAATGCATTTTTTTAAAATCTCTTGATATTCTGCTGGCACCTTTTTTGTATTCTCCTTAAGGGTTATGCTATCAAGGAAATATTTACGTAAATTACTTCGACTTCGTAATAAAGATTCAACACGAGCAACGAGTATATCATCATCAAACGGCTTAGTAATATAATCATCTGCCCCATCACTTATACCCTGAAGATGTGTTTCAGGATTTTTTGATGCGGTTAACAATATCACCGGAATATGAGAAAGACTGCTATTTTCTTTTATTTTCACGCATAATTCAAGTCCATCCATAACATCCATCGCGATATCACTGATAACCAAATCGGGCATGTGTTTTTTAGTCAGTTTCAGCCCTTCCTCACCATTATCAGCACTGTAAATTATATAGGTCTGCGAAAATAACTTTATCAAATAATTCCTTATATCTGTATTATCATCTATAATTAAAAGCGTACGCTTATCCGTGAGCATCACTTTGTGCAACTCATTATCCGAAGTTCTACTATCGGAAAATTCAATACTTTCCTGTCCGTCATCTGCCATTAGTTCTTCCACCAACGGACTCATTTTAGGGGTTACAGTACTAATTTGCAAATTTTCAAAATGATCTTGACCCTTTAAAAAGTTCAATTTAAACACACTCCCTTTACCAATTTCGCTACTGCAAATTACAGTGCCTTTATGTTTCTCCACAAAGTATCTAACTATAAAAAGTCCAATCCCAAAGCCCGTACCACCAACTGATCCTTTAGAATTTATTTGTTTAAATTTCTCGAAAATTGCTTCTAAATCATCTTTCGCGATTCCGGTACCACTATCTGAAATTTCTATAATTACATCCGTTTCATTTTCAGCCAGCTTGAGATTAATTGCTCCTCCAACAGGAGTATACTTGAAGGCATTTGACATCAGATTAAACAAGGATATCTCTATTTTTTCATAATCCCCTACTATTTCAATAGTCTTTTCTGGAATCTGAAACGTGTAGTCAATATTTTTATCTTTTATCTGATTTACAAAACATTGATAAACTTCATAGCAAAGATTATTTACGTTTATAGCAGATATTCTAAGTACATCAGCATCATTTTCAGCTTTACGAAAAAGCAATAACTGATCTACCAGACTCAAAAGTCTTCTCGCATTTCTGTGCGCAATTACTAAATCACTGCCCGAAGAACTTTTTTCGACATTCTCCTTTTGAATCGCTTTTTTTAATGGATTTATAATAAGCGACAGAGGGGTACGAAACTCGTGTGAGATATAAGTAAACATTGATGACTGCTTTTCAGCTATTTCCTTTTCTTTTTTTCTTTCTAATTCAGCTATTTTAACTTTATACTTCAGTTTTTCTTTGTTCTTGTAGTATTTTATGTACGCAAAAACAATACCGGCAAGTGTAAGTAAATAGAAGCTATAAGCCCACCAGGTTCTGTACCATGGTGGTAAAACTACTATACTCACGAGGGTTTCAACTTCATTCCATCCTCCTTGAAAATTTGTAGTTTTTACTTTAAAAACATACTTCCCCTCTGTTAATCTTGTATAATTGGCCTTTCGGGCCTGTCCAACATAATTCCACTGATTGTCCCAGCCCTCTAAGTAATAAGCATATTTTATTTTATCTGCATTATTATAATCCAGAGCAACAAATTCTAAAGAAAGGGCCGTTTGATCATAAGGCAAAATTACGGCTGTGATTTTACCGAAACTCCTCTTAGATATTATGTCACTTTTATTTTCTTCTATAGGCTGATTATTTACATAAAAATCCGTCAGTAGTATATTGTTTTCCTGATTGAATTCTTTTATAGCTTCAGGAAAAAATAAATTAAATCCATTTATTCCTCCAAAAAGAAATTCACCGGTAGACAATTTAATTCCCGCATTAAAACTAAACTGATTGCTTTGTAATCCATCATTTACAGAAAAATTTCTAAAAGTCTTTTTCTTTTTATCAAATCTGCAAATTCCGTTATAGGTACTCATCCATAAATTCCCTTCTTTATCCTCTAACAAACGCAAAATTGTATTAGAAGGTAACCCATCATCCATAGTAAGTCTTTTAAATGTGTTTGTCTTCCGATCAAACAACAACAACCCTCCTTCTTGAGTACCCAACCATAGTTGTTTGCTCTTATCCTCGAGGATGCATCTAATAGGATTACCTATGTTTATCTTACTGTATTTTTTGCTTCCTTTTTCGATCGCAAATAATGAAGTATAATTACCGCCCCACAATTTACCATCACTGGTTTCTGTAAGACATTGTAAATTATTGATTGTTTTATCAAAGAGTACAAAACTGTTTTTAGTTCGATCAAAAAGATACAAAGAGCCTTCATTAGTAGCACTGGCCCATATATTTCCCTTGGAGTCCTTATACACAAACCATATATTTTTTTCAATCTGTTTCGTATATGGATTATAACAGGAAAAATGGCTTATCGTATTATTTACTGGATTAATGCGATTTACACCACCAGCCCATGTTGATAACCAAATTTCATTATTAGTGTCCCTTATTATACTAGTAATAAAATTACTTGTGATTTTATTGGGAGAATGTGCCGAATTACTATAGGTTGTATACTTATTTTGTTTTCTGTCCCAATACTTTAACCCCGCTCCATCTGTACCTATCCAAACATTATTCTTTTCATCTTCACAAAATGACAGAATGAAGTTTTCCGCAGGGTCGTTCTCTTTTGCATGGTCTTTAATACTCTTAAAGTACTTTGGGCTATTTCCGACCATGCTGATTCCTCCACGTAATGTACCAATCCATTTGTTTCCAGCTACATCTTCATATAAACTCCATATTGAATTGCTTTTTACAAGTTGATTCCCATTCACTGAGTTGTACGGAATCGCTTTTTTGTTCTTCCCTACTACTTTATAAATGCCACAACCATCTGTAGTAAGCCACGTCTCCTTTTTCTTATCTATAAGAATATATGCGAATCAAGGGTTAAAAAATTAAGTTTATAAATGCAGCTGCTATCTTTCCAAACAGATGTACTAACAAGCCTTTTGTAGATCTAACTTTGGATGCTCTTTGAATATTGGTTTTT
>NZ_JBLVPS010000038.1:0-16689 GCF_048286515.1 Flavobacterium rhamnosi
GTGCTTAGGACACACCTTAAATGTACTGATTTTCAGACTTTAAAACAAATAAATTGAAAGATATTTCTTATTATTTGTGTATATTTCCTGTTACTTTTCAACCCTTGATTCGCATAAATATAAAAATTAGTCTCTTCAAAAAAGTTGTACCGTCAAAAGTTTTCGTGTCACATTTGTCATAAAACGTTTAAAACTAAATTGATAAATACCGTGTTGTATGTACATTTTTTTTAAAACATATTGTAAAAAGCTCTCTGTCAATGCTTTATTTGAGATTAACACTTGTTATCTTGCGGCATACAGTAATTAAATTTTTTTGATAGAGTTTTGGTAATACATGCGTTTTATTTAGAATAAATTTAAATAAAAAATTTGTTTGTTACCTTTTAGGTTTTATATTTGCAGGAAATTATTTTTATTCAATCTAAATTAACTGAAATGAACTTTAAAAAATTATCTCTTTCCGCATTCCCTATTTTATTATTAGTGCTTGCTTCTTGTTCAAATGACGAGGCTACAGTCGAAGAAACTTTTAATTATACTGTTCCGGCAACTTACACATTCGAAAGAAATGCGGTAACTTCTGTAGATTATTCTGGGCAATCGAGCCGTTTATTAATGCTTGATGAGATGGGAAAATATTTTAGTATAGCCGCAACAAACGGAACTGTAGTTGATGATGCGGTTTTGTCTGAAATGTATTTAAATACAAACAATCGCTTTACTGGTGCGGGTTTAAACACTTCAGGGAAACAATTAAAAGATAAAACGGCTGCTTCAAAAGATTATTTTTCATTATATCTTGGTGGTGGTTCAATAGCTGAACAAGTAAGTGTTCGTGATTTATTTGAAACCCAATTCGACAATGCTGATGCTGCCAGTCAAGGAGCAACTGCTTCAGCGGGTGTTGCAGGTGTTTATTTAGATGGAACAAGCAAACGCTTATTTGCAGCAAATGGATTAGAGCCTCAACAAGTTTTATTAAAAGGAATGATGGGCGCTTGTTTTATGGATCAAATAGCTAATAATTATTTAAGTTTAAATAAATTAGATGAAGGCACTAGTAAAGCTGATAATACTGCTAAAACTTTAGTTGCCGGTAAATCCTACACAACAATGGAGCACACTTGGGATGAAGCTTATGGTTATGTTTATGGAGCAGATAATTTAACTGTTACGCCAAACACTTTCAAATTCTGGAGCAGTTATATCAATCAAGTGAATGCCGATACTGATTTTAATACTCTTAAAGCCGATATTGATTTGGCTTTCCGTAAAGGTAGAGCAGCAATCGTTGCAAATGATTATGCAGTTCGTGATGCTCAAATTGATGTCATCAAAGCAAAACTAGCACTGGTTTCAGCAGTTAGAGCCGTATTTTATTTGCAAGAAGGAAAAGGTAAATTAGCAACTGATAATGGTGCAAAAGCTTTTCACGCTTTGTCTGAAGGTTATGGATTTATTATGTCATTACGTTATACAAATAAGCCAGGAACAAATAGTCCTTATTTTACAAAAGCAGAAGTAGATGCAATGTTGACTTCTATGGTGAGCGGAACAAATGGTCTGTGGGCTATCGATACATTGGGAGCTAAACTAGATGCAATATCTCTACAAATTGCAACAAAATTTGGTTTTACAGTTGCTCAAGCTGCAACAGTAAATTAATTCAATAAAAAACAAGGCAAGAGAAATTAACTTCTCTTGCTTTTTGTACTTTTGTGAAAATTTTTAAGAAATGAAAAAGATACTATTAATTTTAAGTCTTATTGTTCTAGTTGTAGCTTGCTCATCAAATGAGGGAGATAACAATACTGACGGGAATAATTATGATAGAACAGCACTTTTAACAAATTGGGCAGATAATATCATTGTTCCAAGTTATGTAAATTATCAAGCAAAGGTTCAAACATTGATAACTAACACAAATACTTTTGTTGCAACTCCAACTGAAGTAAATCTTCAAACGGTTAGGACTTCTTGGTTGGAAGCTTACAAAGCCTATCAATATGTATCGATGTATAATTTGGGTAAAGCAGAGGAGATCAATTTTAATATGGCATCCAATACTTATCCAACAAATACAATCGGTATAGAATCAAATATTTCCTCTGGAACTTACAATCTGGCATTGTTGTCTCAACTTGACAAACAAGGTTTTCCAGCATTGGATTATTTGATAAATGGTTTGAGCACAAATGACGCATCAATTGTTGGTTTTTATACTACAAATACAAATGCTACAAATTACAAGCAGTATCTAACAGCTGTTGTGAGCAAACTAAAAACAAACATCGATGCAGTTGTAACAGACTGGAATTCAGGATTTAGAAATAGCTACGTAGTAAATAACGGGACTTCGGTAAGTAGCTCAGTAAACAAAACAACAAATTTATTTGTAAAAAACTTTGAAAAAGACATTCGTACCGGTAAAATAGGAATTCCATCAGGCGTTTTTTCAAGTGGTGTTAAATATCCGGAAAAAGTGGAAGGGTATTATAAAAATGATATTTCAAAAGAATTGTTGCATGCTTCAATAAAAGCAACTCAAGATTTTTTTAATGGAAAACATTTCAATAGTACAACAACTGGCGAAGGCCTAAAAACCTATTTAGATTTTTTAAATACGATTAGAAATGGTCAAAAATTAAGCGATATTATAAATAATCAATTTGCTACTATTTATACTGTAAACAATACGCTTAACAATAGTTTTTCACAGCAAGTAAATACTGATAATTCAAAAATGATTGCCGCTTACGATGCTTTACAGCAAAATATAATCTATACAAAACTAGATATGATGCAAGCATTAAACATCACTATTGATTATGTAGATGGAGATGGCGATTAATTATGGGTTTTAGCATAACAAAATATCTAAATAAATATTCAGAGGCATCAACGCTAGCTTTTTTTAGGCTAGCGTTTGGCTTTATGATGGTTTTAAGTCTCATACGATTTGTGAGTTATGGTTGGATTGAAAAATTTTATATCCAACCCCAATTTCACTTTACGTATTATGGTTTTGAGTGGGTAAAACCTCTTGGGAATTATACGTATTTATTATTTTTTGTTTCAGGGTTGGCTGCTTTATTTGTCGCCATTGGATACAAATATAAATTATCAATCATTACCTTTTTCCTTAGCTTTACCTACATTGAATTTATGGATAAAACCACTTACCTGAACCATTATTATTTTATTACGGTGGTAAGTTTTATACTGATTTTTTTACCCGCAAATGCCTGTTTTTCTATTGATGCTTATAGAAATCCTAAAATTGCCTTTCAGAAAATCCCGAGTTGGACTATTGATATTTTAAAATTGCTGTTAGGGATTGTATATTTTTATGCAGGCCTAGCAAAGCTTAATTCCGACTGGCTTTTTGAAGCGATGCCACTGAAAATCTGGTTACCTAATAATTCAAATTTACCAATAATTGGTTCTTTCTTAAACGAGAATTGGGTGCATTATGCTTTCAGTTGGACAGGAATGATGTACGATTTAAGTATCCCTTTTTTATTGCTTTACAAAAGAACCCGATTATTCGCTTTTGTTTTAGTGGTAATATTTCATATTTTGACTAGAATTCTTTTCCCAATTGGTGTTTTTCCATATATAATGATTGTAAGTTCATTGCTCTTTTTTGATGCGGATTTTCATAAAAAGTGTTTGCAAACTGTTTCAAAATTATTCAATTTCAGTATAACTTTCTTTGAGAACGGAAAAGAAAAAATTCAGAATTTCAATGGGATTTATAAAATTAAAATCGCCTTTTTAACCTCTTTTATAACTTTCCAATTACTGTTTCCTTTTCGATATTTATTGTATCCTGACGAGTTATTTTGGACCGAGGAAGGATTTCGATTTTCGTGGCGCGTGATGCTTATGGAAAAAGCCGGTTATACACAATTTATTGTTACCGATGCGAAAACAAAAGAAAATATAATGGTAGACAACAGTCATTTCTTAACCACTTTTCAGGAAAAACAAATGTCGTTTCAACCTGATTTCATTTTGGAATACGCACATTTTTTACACGATTATCACCAAAAACAAGGCATTAATGACCCCGAAGTTAGAGTAGAAAGCTACGTTGCTCTCAATGGAAGATTAAGTCAAAAATATATCAATCCTAAAATAAATTTAGCCAAAGAAAATGAAACATTCCATCACACAACTTGGATTTTACCTTTTAACGATGAAATTAAAGGATTTTAGTTGTATCCTTTTTTTATTGTTTACAATAAATAGTTTTTCCCAATATAAAATTTCAGGAATTACTACAGCTGACAATGGTAGAATACTGGCTTCCGTTGAAGTATATAATAGATCTTCCGGGATTAAATCCCTATCTAACGCTAAAGGAGAGTTTTCAATAGAATTAGACAAATCAGGCAATTATGAACTCGTTTTTTACAAAGAAAATTATGCCTTTTTAGAAAAAACAGTTTCAACATCTGAAGAAAGTAATGTTATTATTTTAGATAAAATCACCAACCTTTCGGAAGTATTTATTAATACACAAAAGGAAAAAATATTTGCACTCAATAAATTAAAGGATATTGATGAAACGGCCATTTATGCCGGAAAGAAAACCGAAGTGATCTCGTTAAACAAACTTACGGCAAACAAGGCAACCAATAATGCACGTCAAATATTTGCTCAAGTTGTAGGATTAACAATCAACGAAAGTTCAGATGGAGGTTTACAATTAAGCATTGGCGGACGTGGATTGGATCCAAACAGAACATCCAATTTTAATACCCGACAAAACGGTTATGATATCAGTGCCGATGTTTTGGGTTATCCCGAAAGTTATTATGCAACACCTACCGAGGCTCTCGAAGAAATTCAAGTAATTCGCGGTGCTGCATCATTGCAATATGGAACCCAATTTGGCGGATTAGTCAATTTTAAATTAAAAGCGCCAAGCAAAAAACAATTCGAATTTACTACAAGAAATACCATTGGATCTTATGGTTTGTTTACCAATTTTACTTCATTAAGCGGTACAAAAGATAAATTCAGTTACTATACCTTTTATAATTACAAGCAAGGAAATGGTTTTAGACCCAATTCTGAATTCGAGAGTAAAAATTATTTTGGAAATTTAAATTATCAATTCAACGATAAAACTTCCTTGCATTTCGACTACACTTATTTTAATTATTTAGCCCAACAAGCCGGTGGATTGACTGATGTGATGTTTAACGATAACCCTACACAAAGCAACAGAACCCGGAATTGGTTTGCAGTAAACTGGAACTTATTTGCATTGCGATTAAAACATAAATTTAATGCTAATGCCGATTTTTCACTGCAACTATTTGGGCTAGATGCTAGTCGCAAAGCTGTTGGATATCGTTCCAATAGAGTTTCTAATCCTGATGTATTAGGAACGGAAAGAGATTTAATAATAGGTGAATTTGTCAATTGGGGTGCAGAAGCACGATTTTTAAAACGATACAAAATAAAAAACAACACCAGTGCTTTTTTAATTGGAACCAAATATTATCAATCTAAAAATTCCGGAATTCAAGGTCCGGGAAGCTCCGGTAGTGATGCCCATTTTGATGTTGCTGATGCAGAATTCCCTTTTTATGCCAACCAATCCAATTATACATATCCAAATTTGAATGTATCTGTTTTTGGAGAGAATATATTTAAAATAACGCCCAATTTCTCTGTTACTCCAGGTTTTAGATTTGAAAAAATAAAAACACAGGCAGAAGGTTCTTATCGAAAAATAAATCTGGATTTAGCCGGAAATGTAATCCTGGATGAAACTAAGTTTGAGAATAATATAAAAGACCGAAACTTTTTTTTACTAGGAGTTGGATTAAGCTATAAACCACAAAACAGAATTGAATTTTATGGAAATGTTTCACAAAATTATCGCTCTGTAACTTTTAATGATATTCGAACCGTCAGTCCAAGTCAGGTGATTGATGAGAATATTACAGATGAAAAAGGCTATACTTCGGATATTGGAATTCGCGGGCAAATAGGCAACAAAGTAACCTTTGACGCAAGCGTTTACGGATTGTATTATGATGATAAAATTGGTGAATATGAAACTAGAAATCCCAATGGTTCAGCAGCAATAGTAAGATTCCGAGATAATATTGGAACAGCAGTGACGTATGGTTTTGAGACGATGTTCGATTGGAGTTTAAATAAAACCTTTTTCAAACAAAACGGCAACTTTGTTTGGAATGTATTCTCCAATATCGCTATTACCAATTCGGAATATTTAAAATCGGACGCTCCAAACATTGAAGGGAACAAGGTGGAATTTGTACCTCTTTATAATATAAAAACAGGAACAGGAATTGGATATAAAAACTTTATTTCAAGTGTACAATTTACCTATGTATCTTCTCAATTTACCGAAGCAAACAACAGTGAAACAGATGTAAGTGACAACACTTATGGCATTTTTGGCCAAATCCCAGCCTATTACGTAGCTGATTTTTCAACCTCCTACAAATGGCAAAACTGGAAATTGGAAGCTGGAATTACTAATTTCACAAACAATAGTTATTTTACAAGAAGAGCCACTGGTTATCCAGGTCCAGGAATCATTCCGTCGGATAGCAGAACTTTTTATACTACGCTTGAGTTTGTTTTTTAACATATTGAAAGCTATCTTTTTTAGGACAGATTACAGTAGTATTTATTCTTACTACTATCTCTTCTTTGACAAACAATGCAACTACAATTTCAAAAACAATATGACCAATAATACTTCCCACCGTAATATATATTATGCCCTTTCATCAGAAAGCCTCAAATCTTCTCTTAAAATCAGCACACAATTGATTTAGACTATTTTTTTTAACTATAAGCTGCTTCGACTCTTATTTTGTAAATCCCTATTATATTTGGATTTTATTTTCTGCTTTATCTTTTGAGTTTTGAATGAAATGATTCAACTCGTGAGTAAACTCTTCCAGATTAATTGCAGAAAGTTTTATATAATCGACTATTTCTTTTAATTCCGCCGGATTATTTAAGGGATCATCAAGTTCATTTAACAGACCCAAAATATTTGCGATGGGCTGTCTTACTCTGTGAGAAGTCATAAAAAGCATTTCTTTGAGCTGAGTTATGTAATCTTTTAGGCCAGTAACATCCGCTATCGACCCTATCATTCTGAAGGGATCTCCATTTTGGTCTCGAAGCAAGTAGCCCTTGTCAACAAAATAATAAATCTTTCCTTTATTATCCAGAAAACGATATTCACCGGACCAAAAAATTTCTTTGCTTCTAAAAAAATCTGTAACACTATTTGTTACTCTTTCCTGGTCATCAGGATGAATGGAATTTGACCAACTTGCAAGGTCTAACCATTCCTTTTCTTTCTCTATTTCCATAAAATTATAATAGGCCTCATTTCTCCATACTACATCATCGTTTATCTTCCATTCATAAATTATGTCTTTAGAAGCTCTTGCGGCGAGGCTGAAGCGTTCGCTCACCTCTTTGTTTTCTTTCTTTTCTTCCGCCTCTTTCAATGCACGCTCAATTTTAAGGGGTAGTGTAAATAATTTATCTTTCAGTGCATAATCGGTAACGCCATTTTTTATAAGTTCAACCGCATTTTCTTCTCCAACAGTTCCTGAAACAATAATAAATGGAATTTCGGAATATTTTTTTTTCGTAATTCGATGAGCTTCACCTCCATTAAATGAAGGCAGATGATAATCTGATAATATGATATCAGGTCTAAAAATATCCAGAGCAATTTCAAAAGCTTCACGTGTTTCAACAATTTCCGAGGTGAAAACCAATCGGGATTTGTTCAGTTCACGCAGTATTAATCCTACATCGTTTTTATTGTCTTCCAGTAGTAATATTTTTACTATCTTTTCCATAGGGATTTTATTTACTGTGGTGGTTGGTTTAATATCATCCAGTACAATCCCAAATCGCTTACCGCTTTGACGAAATGGTCGAATTCCACAGGCTTCACCACATAACTGTTTACGCCCAAGCTATAGCATTCCTGAATATCTGGATCTTCTTTGGAAGAGGTGAGTACCACAACGGGGATTCTTTTTGTGCGCTCATCGGATTTTATTCTCCGGAGTACTTCAATGCCGTTTACTTTCGGCATTTTCAAATCCAAAACAATTACATTTGGAATGTTATCCATCCCTCGGTCAGAATACTGGCCTTGTGCAAAGATATAATCCAGTGCTTCCGCTCCGTCTTTAAGATGGAGTAACTTGTTTGCCAGATTATTTTTTTTTAGTGCTCTAATGGTTAATTCGGCATCGTTTATATTGTCTTCCACTAAAAGAATTTGTAGGTTGTCCATGTTGTTTTAGTTTTTTGTTAATGAAAAATGAAATGTCGCTCCTTTGTTTACTATTCCTTTTGCCCAAACTTCCCCCCCGTGTTTGATGATAATTCGTTGAACAATCGCCAGACCAACTCCTGTTCCTTTAAATTCATCATAGGAATGCAAGCGTTGGAATACACCAAACAATTTATCGGAATATTGCATGTCGAAACCTACACCGTTATCATTTACTGAAAATATAATTTCACCGTTCTTCTCTTCTGAAGAAATTCTCACGCTAGGATTATCTCCCTTTGAAGAGTATTTTATGGCATTCGAAACAAGATTGAACATTACCTGGTGAAGCAAACTATAGTCTGCGTTCACTTTATGAAGATTGGCTGTATTGATTTCTGCCTTGTGCTGCATTGATTTATTTACTTCATTAATTACACTTTCGGTTAGTTTATCCATATCAATCTCCGTTTTCTGTATCTCTTTTCGGCCAAGACGGGAAAAAGCAAGTAGATCGTCGATGAGTGTTCCCATTTTGGTGGCATTGGATCTTATTGTTTCAAGGATGCGCATTCCTTCCTGATCTAATTTTTCTCCATAATCTTCATTCAGTATTTGTGCATAACCATTGATGGCACGCAGTGGGGCACGTAAATCATGAGAAATGGAGTACGAAAAAGACTCCAGTTCTTTATTTATTTCAATTAATTTTTCTTCGGCATTTTTTATTTCTGTTATATCTTGAACAATCCCGAAATAACGCGTGGGATTATTATTATCATCAAATTCCATATTACTCTGAGTAAGGACGTGAATGATTGTTTCGTCTTTTCTTTTTATTCGATGATTGTATGTGTTTCCTTTCAAGGTGGTAAAAACTTCATTTACTTTTTCTTTTACAAAAGCCAAATCATTTGGGTGTATGCAAGAAAAATAGGCATCTAGTGATGGTACCGTTGTATTTGGGTCAAATCCTAAAATTTTAAAAGCTTCGTCTGACCAAGTATCTATATTGGTAACTAAATTACTATCCCAATTACCAACTTTTGCCAATGTCTGGGCTTCTTTTAGATTTGCCATAATAACTTCTAATTGATGTTCTGAATTTTTACGATCAGTAATGTCAATAACTATTCCCATCATTTTGGTTAACTCCCCTTTTTCGTTCTTGTAAACAAGGCCTTGCGCTGAAATCCACCGAATCATAGTATCATTTGCTCTTTTAATGCGGCATTCCATACCGAACTTGCCTTTGGAATATGCTTCTTCAAATCGTTGCTTCGCATACTCCCTGTCTTCAGGAATTACATGTTTTATAAAAATGTTATATCCCCATTCCGGTAAAAGATTTTCATAACCGAAAATTTGGTCATGTAATATGGAACGCCAAGCGGTGTCTTTAACTAAATTCAAATCCCAGGCTCCAATATGTGCAGAATCTAAAACTACTCTGAATTTTTCCTCGCTTTCTGCTAATTGCAGGATATAATTTTCCAATTCTTTATTCGCTCTTAATAGTTGCTCTTCCGCTTTTTTTCGCTCTGTAATATTGCGGGCTACGCAATATAGTTTTGCAGTTGCAGGATTGGGCGTTGCATTCCAGTCTAGATACAGATAGTTGCCGTCTTTTTTTCGGTAGCGGTTTACAAAATTTATTACCAATACACCCGATTTCAATTTCTCATATTCCTTAAGTGTAGCGGGAATATCTTCAGGATGGATTAATTCAATAAATGGTGTCTCGAAAAATTCTTTTTCCGAATATCCTAATATCTTAGTAAAGTTGGCATTAACGAACTCAAAATACCCCTCCGTGTTTGCAATACCACAAAGGTCATGGTTATTGTTAAAAAAATATTTGTATTCTTTTAATTGCTCTTCGGCTTCTTTTCTTCTCCTGTCAATTGATAAAAGAGTTCCTGAAATCCTAAAAACCACGACCACAAGTATTAAAATAGTAATAAATGAGAAAAGTGCCACTCCAAGTTCCGTACTATAGTAGCCTGCTTGCTGTCCTATCAATCTCAACCAACCCAAAATAAGAGGGGTGAAAATGATAACCGGCAATAAATTTCTTGCAGTAATCCCCGCTATACCATCGTTTGTAAAAATACACATAAGGCCTTTGTCAGATTTAGAAAGTAACATCCCACCCGACAAGAAGACAAAAGCTACTGATGTATGAATAGCCATTTTAGTGAAACTAGTCATCCCCCCCTGAAAATCATTTACCGCGTAGCCGTATCCGATCAATGTTAATAATGCTAGAGCACCAACAGTCAGACTGAATAATTGAAACAATTGAAAGGCTTTATTCCTGTAAAGAAGCATTAAAGATATTCCTGATAAAATAAAACAAAAGGCAGTTATAGGAGACATTCGTCCTGGATCGGATGTTGCTGTCGCTCTTGTTTCTTCTTTAAATAAGAACTCATCTATCCCAAAATTAATTTCAAAAAGGTATTCCCCTAAAGTTAACAATCCTATAAGAATTACTATGGAAGGAAAAAGAATGGAATACATTTTTTTAAAACTATTTTGCTTTTTGCCATTTAAGATCCATAAAGTAAATCCACTCAGTATAAAACATAAAGCAGTGTTTACTTTCATGGAAACTACACCTGACATCACACTCTTTAATATAGAAATATCCAATAGCCATCCTATCAATACAATAATCCCTAAGAAGAATAAGGCTATTGCCAGAATTTTTGATATTAAACGATACTTTTTATTCATATTGCTTCCGTTTTTATTAAAGAGAATATAAATTGTGTTTTGTGATGGATGGATTATGTGCCTTATAATTATTTATCCTTTATACGTTGTTTCTTATTTTAACGTCTTGTGTAAATATAAAATCGATAAGCTTCAAATTGTTTTTATTTATTTTTTATTTAAAGGGAATTCCTTTAAAGTATTTTCGCTTGTTTCCTTTTTTTGTAAATTTAGATTAGTTTCAATAATATTTTACCACGTTGATTATAATTCTTTTATAATTACTCCCAATATGGTTATTTTGAACTAAATATTTTGGCGTATGTCGTTGTGGTATTTGTTTGTTTGTTTTCTCCCGCTAACTATCGGGATCCAGGAAATAGATATTGTTTCTGTTTAAATAACTTTTATAATATTAACAAATAATTAGTTGTCAAGCTAAATTTTCTTCTATAAAACATCAAAAGGTTGTGATTTATAGTGCCAATTTATGAAAATATTATGTAAAAGCATAAAAAAAATGTTGTTTTCGGGAGTCATAACGATTTTATTTCTGGCGCAACAGGAATAAATGTCTATTTTGCAAAACTTTTTTTGGACTACTTACAAAAGCCCATTTTGAAAGTATGTGGAATCAATGAAGCGACACAGCTAAATAGGTAAAAACAAAAAAGAATCAAGAATTTTTCTTCTCTGTCCCTTGAGGCTGTTGATCCATACGAGCCTGTTTACGAACCATTTTATGCAGGATTTAAAGAAACTAGCTTTATAAAGCTGTTATCAAAAAGTATATACGGTTTTGTCACATCTGCCGAGTTTGTCACATCTGTCGAGCATAAATTTATTATTGTTTTGGATGGGTTATGCTATCAATGAACAGAATGATTTAAACATAGTTATATCTGGATTAATCATTGTTTCTTTCTTAGCATATGTACAAATTCAATTCCACTTAACGTTCTGTCAGCTGATTCAAAAGCTGCAAATCCTATTCCATTTAGAATTCTTTACTTGATGAAACGATGATCCTGTTCGACAATGTTGTTCAAGTATTTACATTGTCGGATCACTATTTTAGAAAATGAACGTTGATTACAAACTCTGATAGTACCTATGTTTAATCCACTTTTGTCACTATTTAGCATTCCTGATTTACAATTAGTACCAATTGCTTTAATTATAAAAGATTGGGCACTCATCCTTTGCCATCTCTTGGCTAATAGAAATCAACCGCATTACCTGATCTATCAACTGCTATGTACAAATAACACCATTTACACTTAACTTTTATATAGGTTTCATCCATTCTCCAACTTTTCCCAACTCTTAGTTTTCGTTTTTTAATTAGCGCCTAGCTCAAATTATATTATTTTCTTTGAAATTTTTACACTATTTGTCTAAAAAATTATTTAGTTTTGTCTAAAAATAAATTTATTATAATATAAAAATGAATAAAAATTATCCTATACACTTTGTATTTCTATTGTTTTTGTTTTCTTGCTCAAAAGAAGTTGATTATATTAATGATAGAAAAGTATTTGCATCTCCTGAAATTACATCGGAGAATGTAACCTATCAAAATTATGTTAAACCTCTTTTAACAAAAAACTGTGCCACCTGTCATGGTGTTGACGGCTCTGCTGAAACATGGTGGTTAAACACTCATAGTTATGAAAATTCCCTTCGATTCGCTAATCCAATAGCAACCACAATTATTAATGGAACCATGCCTCCTCCACCAAAATTTCCTTTTTCTCAACGAGATCGTGATTTAATGGCCGCATGGATTGCAAAAGGGATGCCTGAAAATTAATCAATTACTTATTTAAATATTTACACATGAAACCAAAATTATTTTTTGTTGCACTAGCAGCATTGTCCTTTACGTCTTCTATGTTTTCACAAGACATTTTTACCACTTCAAACGCAAAAGTTAGTTTCTATTCTAAAACGCCTGTACAAGACATAGACGGAACGAGTAATAAAGTAGCTACCGTTTTAAATAACACGACCAAACAAGTATATTTTAAAATTCAAAATACCACTTTTCAGTTTAGAGAAAAATTAATGCAAGAGCATTTCAATGAAAACTATATGGAAAGTGACAAATTTCCAGTATCTGATTTTAATGGCAAAATTTTAGAAGATATTGATTTTACAAAAACCGGAAATCATAAAGTGACCATCGTTGGAGTTTTAAATATACACGGAAAAAAGAAAGAATACAAAATAGCAGGAACACTTTCCAGTAATGAAAACGGTTTAGTTTTAACTTCTGATTTTAAAATCAAACTAGCAGATCATGGCGTAGAGATTCCAACGGTAGTATTTGCAAAAATAGCAGAACAATTAGAGATAAAAATCACAGCAAATTATAAGCCGTACAAAAAAGTATAATGAAAATGAATCAAATATTTAGAATCGTTTTAATTGTGATGTTGCCAGTCTTTAGCGTAACCGCTCAAGACAATATGGAAAACTATTTACCTTCTGAAACGACAAGTGAAAAAGACACTATTCCAGTATATGCCACTTTTAAATCCTCCAGAATTATTAATGCCAGATCTAATGAATTAGTTCATAAAGGAGAACTTGATTTTATAATTTCACATAGATTTGGAGACGCCGGAGGTCATTACGGTGGATTTAAAACCTTCTATGGAACTGACAACGCCGCCGATGTTAAAATTGCTTTAGATTATGGACTTTCAGAGCGCTTAGCAATTGGAATCTCTAGAACTAAAGGAGCAACTGCTGTTCGTCAGTTGCTAGAAGCAAATATTAAGTATAAGCTGTTCGAACAAACCGAAAAAGACCGTATCCCATTGGGAATTACCTTCTTTGGTAACGCTGTTGTTTCCACAATGGGTTCTAATGTTAATCCTAAAGTTCCCGATCATTTTGATTCGTTTTCTGATCGTTGGTCGTTCGTGGCCCAAACAATTATAGTTAGGAAATTTAGCAGCAATTTTTCATTAGCATTGCTGCCAACCTACACCCACTATAACCGTGTGGGGTACGGAGATAGTAATAATGTTTTTGCTGTCGGAATTGGAGCAAGAGCTAAATTAACTAAAAGAATGGCATTAATAGCCGATTATTTTTATACTTTCAATAGCGAAAATCGTAAAGCTTATTTTAAAAAAAACGGACTGCCTTTTTATAACCCTTTGGCAGCTGGTCTTGAAATTGAAACAGGAGGCCATGTTTTTCAATTGACATTTATGAATAATACGGCGCTGTTAGAAAATCAATTTATTCCTTACACCACAACTTCTTGGGAAAAAGGTCAATTCCGATGGGGATTTAGTATTTCCAGACCTTTCTCATTTAAAAAGAAAAACAGATAAAAACAAAAAAGAGACAGTCTCAAAGGTTCATTTATTTGTTGCAATGACCATGAAGCGCTAAGAAAAGAAGAAGATAATTATAAAGATATTGCCGTAATAAGGAAGATTGATAATGCAATGGTACAACGAAATTACCTGCAGGTAAAACAAGATATTCAAGAGATAATTCAATCTAAAATCGAGCGACTTCTAAATGATCCGAGTCTGTTACACCTTGTGATTAAAAAGTAAAACTTCTCTTTTTCTTAGTTCAATAGCATTTTCAGCACTAGAACCCATTTTTACAAGAATGGATAGAGTCCATATAATACAACTCATATAGTGCTTTATAATGCACTTATTTACAAATAAAAGCTGCTTATAGAGTAAAAAGCACTGTAAAGTGCACTTTAATGCTCTTTTTCTTAAACTTAATAAAATATAGTTTATATTTGCGTAAAAAAGAGCCATCTAATGCACTTTGTAGAGTTAATAAAAACAATAAAAGAACGTAGAGAAGTACTGCAGGTGACGCAAGAAACCTTAGCAGAGTTATCTGGCGTTGGCTTAAGAACCCTAAAACAGTTTGAAAGCGGAAAAGGAAATCCTACTCTACTTACTTTATCAAAGTTAGCAGATGTTCTAGGTATGGAAGTAAGCCTAAACGTTAAAAATCTATCCCGTAAAGAATGAGAAAGGCAAAAATATTATACAAAGACGAAGAAGCTGGCGTGCTAACCCAACATGATGATGGTTCTTTTACATTTCATTATCATGATCCTTGGATGGCTGACAGTAGCAAACCAGGCATAAGTCTCACTTTGCCAAAAACCACGCAAGAATTTCATTCACAATTCCTATTTGCGTTTTTTTACAACATGCTACCTGAAGGCTCTAACAAACAAGTGGTCTGTAAGTATAATAAAATTGACCGAGATGATTATTTTGGTTTACTGATGACTACCGCAAAAAACGATAGTATTGGTGCCGTTAGAGTTATTAAAATCGAAAAATTATGAGTTTACCTGAAATACAATATTGCCCCGGTACTTTAGCAGAAGGTTTCAACACCTATAGTAGAACTTGTTTGAATAGAGTGTTTCAAGGCAAAAAGGTACATCATATATTACCTTATGATTCGCCAGCATCCAATCCTGAGACAGATGAACTATTTGAAGAAAACCGAAAGCGCATGTCTATTTCTGGAGTACAGGAAAAATTCTCCGTACTACTTGAAAAAAACAAATTAAGGCTTATCAATGAAGGTGAACGTGGTACCTATATCCTCAAACCAATTCCTAGTGCAGGAAGAAAACCGGACCAGATGCCCGCTAACGAGCACCTAACAATGCAAATTGCACGTCAGGTTTATGGAATTGAAACTGCCGAAAATGCACTGATTTTCTTTAAAGACGGCTCCTCAGCCTATATCACCAAACGTTTTGATGTAAATTACGATGGTACAAAACTTGCTCAAGATGATTTTGCTTCCTTAGCTGGAAGAACACCACAAACACATGGAGAGCATTATAAATATTTAGGAAACTATTTGGAGCTATTTCAATTAATGCAGCAATATTTACCTGCTTATAAGTTGGAAGCACCTAAGCTGCTGAAAATATTGATATTCAATTATCTATTTTCAAATGGTGATGCTCATTTTAAAAACTTTTCTTTACTTGAAACTCCTATGGGAGATTTCCGACTAAGTCCTGCTTACGACTTACTCAATAGTCGTATTCACATAGAAGATAAAGAATTTGCATTAGATGATGGACTATTAGCACGAAATTTAAGCCAAGGTAAAATTAGTCGACAATTTGCTATCCTGGCAGAGAATGCAGGAATTAGTGAGAAAAATTTTAATGATATCATGGCGTTGCTGTTATCGCAGTCAGATAAGATCGAAAAATTGACAACAGCTTCTTTTCTCAACGATACCACAAAAAGAAATTATTTACAATCATATCAGGGTCGTTTAAAACAATTAATAAAAATCTAAGCTAAATCTTTAGAACTACTAAATCTGGAAGCTATTTGTTTAGGGTTTTTAAAACGTATGCGCCCCACCAAAAGCATATTTCATACATAAATCCGCTACTTTAAATTTGGTGATTCAATATTTAGAACATGAATCAACAAGAACAGATGTACACATTGGCCGAGCAATGGCGAGAGTCAGGATTACCAAAAAGCAAATTTTGCAGAGAGCAGCAAATCTCATTGCACCAATTCAATTATTGGCTAAAAAAGTTTAATAGGATTGCTGACGCCAAACAACCAAAGCCAGGAGTTTCCTTTTTCTCTGTTGCTGATAATCCGAGCAATGATAAA
>NZ_JBLVPS010000039.1:0-16452 GCF_048286515.1 Flavobacterium rhamnosi
TTGTTATGGAATTAAGAGAGCTTATTACGGTAATAATGATCATACTTTCAGGAGGGGATCCTGACAAAGTATTTAAAACGTAAAGTGGTCGAAATTTCTTCCGACCACTCGTACCGTACTGGGATGTTTTTTATTTAACAATGACAAGGGAAATGACCTATTCCTGAAACAGTATTTGATAACTCAAAATAAAAATTACCAATACTAATAATGCTCCAGAGATGAAGATAATAGTATTTGATGATTTTTGAGAGTACATTTCAAAAAAGCCTTTAATACCAAATACCACGAAGGTACTAAAGACAAAGAAAATCAAAATTTCCAAAAACAAATTTAATCCTAAGAACGTGCTTTGCGCTTTAAATATGCTACTATGCAAAATAGCACTTTCAAAACTGCTCACAAGAACAAATGATATAGTCAACGCAAAAAACAACCATTTGATTTGGGTCATTGAATCCCTATTAGTCATTGATAAATATTTTAAAATATTATACTGTAAAATTCAACAATAAAAACATTCGTTGCAATACCCACTTTTAGTGATATTTAACATTTTTTCTAATAACTTTTAGAAGAACAAAATTGATACGTTTTTATGATTAAAAGAAAGTTTACCCCTAATTCTGAAACCGATTTTTAGTTTGTGTAGTTTGTATTATATTTGTGCAAATTAAAAAAATGTCAAAAAATATAACACCCTATAAAAATTCAACTTTAAGCAAAAAAGAACAGGTTGCTAAAATGTTTGACACTATATCTGGAAATTATGACAATCTGAATCGTGTCATTTCATTTGGTATTGATATAAAATGGCGCAAAAAAGTACTGAAAATCGTTGCCAAATCCAATCCAAGAATAATTTTGGATATCGCAACAGGAACTGGCGACCTGGCTATTTTAATGGCACAAACTAATGCTGAAAAAATTATTGGATTAGATATATCCGCAGGGATGCTTGAAGTAGGCAAGAAAAAAATTGCTGCACAAAACTTGTCTAACACCATCGAAATGATTTTAGCCGACTCCGAAAACATGCCTTTTGACGACAATTATTTTGATGCCATAACTGTTGCTTTTGGCGTTAGGAACTTTGAAACTCTTGAGAAAGGTTTAGCAGAAATTTTAAGAGTTTTAAAACCAAATGGCGTGTTTGTAATTTTAGAAACCTCAGTTCCTGATAAAACTCCTTACAAACAAGGGTATACTTTTTACAGTAAAAACATACTCCCTCTTATAGGGAAACTATTTTCTAAAGACAATGTAGCTTACGGCTATTTATCCGAATCTTCAGCCGCATTTCCCTATGGTGAAGCATTGAACAATATTTTGAGAAAAATTGGGTTTATAGATGTTATAGCGATGCCCCAAACATTTGGCGTGGCTACCATTTACTCTGCTTCGAAAAAATAAGATGAAAAAAATAGTTGTTTTAGTTTTACTAACGTTCACTCTGAATGGATTTGCTCAGTTTACTAAAAATATGTTCAGCAAGGATCCAATCATTAACCTTGAAAATTTTCAGAATAAAAGACTTTATTTTGGATATTTTCTGGGATTCAATTCTTATGATTTTAAAATTGACTATAAGACCGTTGGACCTGACATCCAGGTAAAAAAAACAACAGGCTTTAATGTGGGAATCGTTGGTGATTTTAAACTGCATCAATATGTCAGTTTACGATTCGAACCAGGTTTGTATTACACGCAGAGAGATTTAAACTTTCCTGGTTTTACAACAAAAGTCGATGCACTAAGAGAAGTGAACAGCACCTATATACATCTTCCCTTATTAATAAAATTTCTGTCTCTCAGAACCGGAAATATTCGTCCTTACCTTGTAGGAGGATTGTCAACGACCTTAAATTTATCGAGCAATTCAAAATCAGTAGACGATAACGCCGAACAACGTTTTAGAGTAAAACCCTGGACTACAAATTATGAAATGGGATTGGGAATCGATTTCTTTTCACCCTATTTTATTTTTTCCCCTTCCATACGAGGTGTTTTCGGACTTAAAGACGAATTAATTAGAGACAATGACCCAAACAGTCCTTGGACCAGCAACATTGAATCCATAAAATCCAGAGCTGTTTTTATTAATTTTACTTTTCATTAAAATCAATTACTACTCTTATTTTTTTTAGGAATTCCTTCTAAATTCACTAAGAATAATAGCAGTCGCAGTTGCCACATTCAAGCTTTCTGTCTTTTGAATTTCTCCAAAACGAGGAATTGTAAGCCTGTGTTGCACCCGCTTTTCAATTTCTGCTGAAATTCCATTGGCCTCATTTCCCATGATAATTATTCCCTCCTGAGGCAAACTGGTTTTGTAAATATTCACACCATCCATAAAAGTACCAAAAACAGGTAGTTTGGTATTAGAAATAAAAGCATTCAAATCCGTGTAACTTACATTTACCCTAGCAATTGAACCCATTGTAGCCTGGACCACTTTTGGATTATAAATATCAACCGTTTCCTTCGAGCAAACTAACTGATGAATTCCAAACCAGTCACACAATCTCAAAATCGTTCCTAAATTTCCAGGATCGCGGATGCTATCAAGAACGAGAATCAATCCTGATGCTATCATTTTCTTTTCAACTGGCATTTTAAAAACTGCCAAACAGGAATTTGGCGAGGAAAGAGCACTTATCTTTTTTAAATCACTCTCATCAATAATGGTTCTTTTAGAACTTAAAACTTCCTCAAAATCGTTTTGAGTGCTATACAAATGTTCCAGTTCAAAATTGGACTGCAATAATTCCTGAACTACTTTTACCCCTTCGGCAAAAAATAATTTATTAGCTACTCTATATTTTTTTTGCTGTAAACTCGTTATAAGTTTTATTTGGTTTTTACTAACCATAAAATAATGTACTTTTGAATTAAATATTTTATAACACTTGAAAAAGATTTCCACAAAAATAACAGCATTTATTCTAATTGCAACATTAATCTGTGCATGTAACGCTGTAAAAAGAGTTCCGGAAGGCAAACACCTGCTTACTAAAAATGAAGTTTTGGTAAATAATAAAACCACAAAAGAAGAAATCATTTTCAATCAATTGTATCAAAAACCAAACAGCACCCTATTTCTAGGCTATCGTTTGCGATTAAATTTATATAATTTGGCCAATCTGAATCCTGATTCCACTTATCAGGCTAAGTTTACCAATAATCCTGAAAAATACAAAAGACAATCAAAATGGCTATCTGCAAAACAAGTCGACCGACTTGGAAAATCTTTTTTTTATCATGGAATTCATGATTTCCTAAAAAAAACTGGTGAAGCTCCCGTTATAATTGACAAATCAAAAATTGACAAATCGATATTACGATTGAAATATTATTACTTCAATATTGGCTTCTTTAATGTTAAAGCAAACTACACCATAGATACTTTAAGCACTAAAACAGCCAAAATAAAATATGACATAACCACACTTGACCCTTTTATTTTAGACACTTTAAAAACAACCATAATGACTCCGGTTTTGGATTCACTGTATGAAATAAACAAATCTAAAACCTTAATTAAATCCGGAGATCAGTATAAAACCGCCAATTTTGAGGATGAAAAGAATAGAATCACCACCAACTTCAGAAACAATGGCGCCTATTATTTTCAGCCGAACTACATCACTTTTGATCTGGATACCATTAAAAAAGTAAATAAAGCAGATGTAAATTTAATTATCAATAATTATTCTTACCAACAACAGGACTCTACAAGAACAGAACCTTTCAAATTATATAAAATCAGTGATGTAAACATTTATACCGATTATTTACCAAATGGCGGCAATCAAAAAATTACGGATAGTATTTCTTACAACAACTTTAATTTATATGGTCGCGAAAAAATAAAATACAAACCTCGCGCGATAACGAATGCCATTTTTATTACAAAAGGAACACTGTTTGCAGATTTCAAAACGGTCTTAACAACCCGATATCTGAACAATCTGAAAATTTTCAATTATCCAACCATACAATACGAAGTCGACAAAAGAGATACAACAGCACAGTCATTGATTGCAAAAGTATATTTGACCCCGAGAAAAAAGTATAGTTTCGGGACTACCCTGGATGTTACGCATTCAAACATACAAGATATTGGTATTGGATTAAGCGCTTCTGAAACTATTAGAAATGTATTTAACGGCGCTGAAACATTAGAAATTGCTGCTCGTGGAAACATCGGATCTTCAAAAGATTTAGCAAATCCAAATAATAACTTTTTTAATGTTTCAGAATACGGACTGGATTTAAAACTTAGCTTCCCAAGAATTTTCATGCCTTTTCCAACTGAAAAAATCATTCCTAAGAGTATGATTCCCTCCACTCTTATAACTGCGGGTTTTGCTAAGCAAAGAAATATTGGTCTGGACAAAGAAAATTTTACAGGAGCATTGTCTTATAATTGGACCCCTAAAAGAAACAATACTGCTCGTTTTGATCTTTTCAACGCACAATTTGTGCGCAATCTGAATCCACAAAATTATTTCAATGTTTACAGGTCATCCTACAATGCTTTGAATGATCTTGGAAAAACATACAACACAAATCCATTCTATTTTAATAATACCGTTGATAGAGATTTGATAATCGATGACGGAACATTGGGATTCACTAATGATGTTTTGAATGGAAACACTTCATTAACACCATCAGATGAAAATTATAAAAATGTAAAAAGCATCGAAGAACGACGAATTAGACTTACGGAGAATGATTTCATTCTCGCTACGAGCTATAGTTTCTCGAAAACTACCAAAGCAGATTTGCTGGACAATAATTTTTACCTCTTTAGGACAAAAATTGAATCTGCCGGAACTTTATTATCGTTAGTTTCGAAAACAGCAAGCTTACCTAAAAATTCAGATGGCAATTACGAAATATTCAATTTAGAATATTCGGAATATATCAAAACGGAATTCGACTATATCAAACACTGGGATCTGACAAAAGAGAAAGTTTTTGCGGTCAGAACTTTCTTTGGAATAGCCATTCCTTTTGGAAATTCAGATAACGTTCCGTTTTCTAGAAGTTATTTTTCAGGTGGCTCGAACGACAACAGAGCATGGCAACCTTATAGTTTAGGCCCCGGTAGCAGCGGAGCTTCAAATGATTTTAACGAAGCAAATATGAAAATTGCCCTAAGCGGCGAATTTAGATTTAAAGTTCTGGGCAGTCTAAAAGGAGCCCTTTTTGTAGATGCTGGAAATATATGGAATGTACTTGATAATGTGGAAGATGAAAAGGCATCATTTAAAAATCTAAACGATTTAAAAGACATTGCAATAGGCTCTGGATTTGGGTTGCGGTACGATTTAAGTTTTTTTGTAATCCGATTCGATTTAGGGTTTAAAACCTACAATCCGGCCAATGAAACCGGCAAACGATGGTTTAGCGAATACAATTTTGGGCACTCTGTTTTAAATTTTGGAATAAATTATCCTTTCTAATGCTAATTAATTCTTATTTTTGCAAACTAAAAACTAAAAAATAACTAAAAAGAATTACAATGGCACACAACATAAAACCGGGCGTAGCTACAGGAGATCAAGTACAGGAAATTTTTAACTATGCTAAAGAAAAAGGATTTGCATTACCGGCTGTAAACGTTACGGGATCAAATACCATCAATGGTGTTCTTGAAACTGCAGCAAAATTAAACGCGCCAGTTATCATCCAATTTTCAAATGGCGGAGCACAATTTAATGCTGGAAAAGGACTTTCAAATGCAGGTGAAAAAGCAGCTATCGCTGGTGGAATTGCTGGAGCATTACACATTCACACTTTGGCGGAAGCGTATGGTGCAACTGTAATTTTGCATACTGACCATTGTGCAAAAAAATTATTGCCTTGGATTGACGGACTATTAGATGCTTCAGAAAAACATTTTGCTGCAACTGGGAAACCATTATTCTCTTCTCACATGATTGATTTATCTGAAGAGCCTATCGAAGAAAACATCGAAATTTGCAAAGGCTATTTAGAAAGAATGAGCAAAATGGGAATGACATTGGAAATCGAGCTTGGAATCACAGGTGGTGAAGAAGATGGTGTTGACAACTCTGATGTAGACAGCTCAAAATTATATACACAACCTGAAGAAGTAGCTTACGCATACGAAGAACTTTCTAAAGTAAGCCCAAAATTCACAATTGCTGCTGCTTTCGGTAACGTTCATGGAGTTTACAAACCAGGAAATGTAAAATTGACTCCAAAAATCTTAAAAAATTCTCAAGATTTTGTACAAAATAAATTCAATACAGGATCTAATCCAGTAGATTTCGTTTTCCATGGTGGTTCAGGTTCTACTCTTGAAGAAATCAGAGAAGGTATCAGCTACGGTGTAATAAAAATGAATATCGATACTGATTTGCAATTTGCATTTACAGAAGGTATCCGTGATTACATGGTTAAAAATATCGACTACTTGAAAACTCAAATTGGAAACCCAGACGGTGCTGATGTTCCAAACAAAAAATATTACGATCCAAGAAAATGGCTACGTGAAAGCGAAGTTACTTTCAACGCAAGACTTGAGCAGGCATTTGCTGACTTAAACAATGTGAATACACTATAATAAAATTAAGTTTAAAGATCTCAAATCCCGATGTAACCATCGGGATTTGAAATCTAAACCATAAACTTTCAGAACGGATTACTGAACACTGAATACTAGAAAAATGGCTTGGTTTAAAAGAAAAGAAAAAGGGATTACTACCGCTACCGAAGACAAGATGGATATCCCAAAAGGGCTTTGGTACAAATCTCCAACTGGAAAAATTATTGATGCCGATGAACTAGCTCGTAACTTATTTGTAAGTCCCGAAGATGGTTTTCATGTCAGAATTGGAAGCGCAGAATATTTCCAAATTTTATTTGATAACAATGAATTTGTTGAATTAGATAAAAATATGACTTCTAAAGATCCTTTGCATTTTGTTGATACAAAAAAATACGCAGATCGGTTAAAGGATGTTATGGAAAAAACCAAACTTAAGGACGCAGTTCGTACTGGAGTTGGAAAATCCAAAGGAAAGGATGTAGTGATTTGCTGTATGGACTTCGCCTTCATTGGTGGTTCTATGGGAGCTGTAGTGGGAGAGAAAATCGCAAGAGGAATCGATCATGCAATTCAAAACAAATTACCATTTGTAATGATTTCAAAATCTGGCGGAGCAAGAATGATGGAAGCTGCTTATTCTTTGATGCAGTTAGCCAAAACATCCGTTAAACTGGCGCAGCTTGCTGAAGCAAAACTGCCTTACATTTCATTGTGTACAGATCCGACAACTGGCGGAACAACTGCTTCCTATGCAATGCTGGGAGACATTAACATTTCTGAACCAGGTGCATTGATTGGATTTGCAGGACCTCGAGTAGTAAGAGACACCACTGGTAAAGATTTACCGGAAGGTTTTCAAACTGCTGAATTTCTTCTTGAACATGGTTTCTTAGACTTTATAACACCCCGAAAAGAACTGAAAGACAAGATTAACTTGTATATCGATTTGATTCAGAACAACAATATCAGATAAATGAAAATCCCGAGCAATCGGGATTTTTTTATGCATTTAAATTCTTTTTTACTATTTAGGCAAACAAAAAACGGCTTTCGGGATTGAAACCGTTTTTTATATAAATTTAGATTCTTTTCGAGCGTTCAAATAAATTTGACACCCTACATTCCTGTTCTAATTGCTTCGACAGGATCAAGTTTTGAGGCAGCAATAGCAGGCAAGATTCCTGAAAGCAAACCGATCAAGGCAGCAAGTCCAGTTCCCAAGAGAATATTTCCCATACCTAACACAAATTCAAAATCCAACACTTTTGTTAAAACCACCGATATTACCCAAACTAACAAAAGTCCAATTATTCCACCAATCACCGAAAGTATAATAGCTTCAAATAAAAACTGAAACAGTATAAATCTATTTTTTGCACCTAATGATTTCTGAATTCCTATTAAATTGGTACGCTCTTTTACAGAAACAAACATAATATTAGCAATACCAAACCCTCCGACAAGCAGCGAAAATCCACTGATAATCCAACCTACAATGTTCATTTGACCTAATATACCATCAATAAAATCTGTAAAACCTGAAAATACATTTATAAAAAAATTGTCGATTTCACCCGCTTTCAGTCCTCTATAACTCCTTAATTTTTGAGCTATTTCACTTTTATAAGCTTCCATATCAATCCCGCTTTCTGGCTTCAGAATAATTACGTTTGTCAGTGAAGTATTATTGTCTCCATAGAGCTGACGAACAAAATTTACCGGAATAAACGCAGAAGTATCATCACTATCCCCAAACAATCCGGCACCTTGTTTTTTCAAAACACCTATAACCGTAAAACGTTTTCCATATAAACGAACGTTTTTCCCTAATGCTTCCGATCCTTCAAATAATGATTTTGCTATTTCATTTCCTAAAACAATAACTGTCGATCCGGAATTGGCTTCGGATTCATTATAAAACCTTCCTTTATCAAATTCGAGCCCCTGAATGTCTATAAACTCATGAGAAACCGGGACAATATTAACATCGCTTACCGTTTTTGAATCATATTTTATAGATTCCCTTTTGGTAAATATTTGATATCCCATTGCTGCGGTATTAGTCATTACCCCTTTCATATAAGTATACTCATCATACTTTACATTTGGAAACTGCTCTCTTTTCCATTGCGGAATATCAGAAGGCCCAAAAGAAAATTTCATTAGGTAAATCGTATTTTTATCAAGGCTACTTATATCTTTTGTAATTTTTCTGTCTAAAGAATCTACTGCTGCAAGCACCGCTATTATTGAAAATATACCAATAGTTACACCTAACAATGAAAGCAAAGTCCTTAATTTATTGTTCCGCAAAGCATTCATTGCAAAACTGAAACTTTCTTTTAATAATCGAAGATAGACTAACATAAAATCTTTTTTGCGTTATGGTAAAATTCTATATATAAATTTGAGAAACCTAATAAAATCCCACCTATCAGTTGGTATATTTTTTTAAGATAATGTTACACAAATTCATTGAATTTTATAATCAAAAAAAAACTATTTTTGCACTTTATAATTATAACTACACAATGAACACGACAAAAACAATTCAATCGGCATTAATTTCGGTATTTTCAAAAGACGGTCTTGAACCAATTGTAAGAAAACTACATGAGCAAAATGTAACTCTTTACTCTACCGGAGGAACCGAAGATTTTATAAAAAACTTAGGAATCCCTGTTGTTCCTGTTGAAGATGTAACTTCTTACCCTTCCATTCTAGGGGGCAGAGTTAAAACCTTACATCCAAAAGTTTTTGGAGGAATCCTAAATCGTCAGGACAATGAAAGTGATGTACAACAAATGCAGGAGTTTAATATCCCACAAATTGATTTAGTGATTGTTGATTTGTACCCATTCGAAAAAACGGTTGCTTCAGGAGCAAGTGAAGAAGATATTATTGAAAAAATAGACATTGGCGGAATTTCTTTGATTCGTGCTGCTGCAAAAAACTTTAAAGACACTGTGATAGTGGCTTCGGTTAATGAATACAGTTTACTTTTAGATATTATTACCGATCAAAATGGCGCTACTAGTCTTTCTGACAGGAAATTATTGGCTACAAAAGCATTTCATGTTTCATCACACTACGACACTGCTATTTTTAATTACTTCAATACTGACGAAACAATTTACAAGCAAAGTATTGCTAATGGTCAAGTATTGAGATATGGCGAAAACCCACATCAGAAAGGATTTTTCTTTGGTGATTTTGATGCAATGTTTAAAAAAGTGCACGGAAAAGAATTATCCTATAACAATTTATTAGATGTAGATGCTGCTGTAAATTTGATTAACG
This sequence comes from Flavobacterium rhamnosi, assembly GCF_048286515.1. Classification (NCBI taxonomy): domain Bacteria; kingdom Pseudomonadati; phylum Bacteroidota; class Flavobacteriia; order Flavobacteriales; family Flavobacteriaceae; genus Flavobacterium; species Flavobacterium rhamnosi. Next base: position 9,887 of record NZ_JBLVPS010000039.1, read on the forward strand.
AATTTAAAAATGACGGTCCTACTTTTGCCATATTAAAACACAATAACGCTTGTGGCCTTGCTTCAAGAAATACGATTAGCGAAGCTTACCTGGCAGCTCTAGCCTGTGATCCAACTTCTGCCTTTGGAGGCGTTTTGATTTCCAATACAAAAATTGATGTTGCAACTGCTGCAGAGATAAACAAATTATTTTGCGAAGTGGTCATTGCTCCTGAATATGACGCTGAAGCTACCGTAATTTTACAAGAGAAAAAAAATAGAATTATATTAGTTCAAAACGAAGTGGCTTTACCGCAAAAACAAGTAAGAACTTGCTTAAACGGAATTTTAGTTCAGGAAAGAAACAATATTACCGACAATAAAGAAGACTTAAGAACCGTTACTATAATAGCTCCAACTGAACAAGAAGTTCAGGATTTATTATTTGCTTCTAAAATCTGTAAAAACACTAAATCAAATACGATTGTTTTTGCCAAAAATGGTACACTTATTGCATCAGGAACTGGACAGACATCAAGAGTTGATGCGTTATTGCAAGCAATAGAAAAAGCGAATAATTTTCATTTCGATTTGCATGGAGCCGTGATGGCAAGTGATGCTTTTTTCCCTTTCCCTGATTGTGTAGAAATAGCTAAGGAAGCAGGAATAACTGCTGTAATTCAGCCTGGAGGATCAATAAAAGACGAATTGAGTATTAATTATTGTAATGAAAATAAAGTTGCAATGGTATTTACAGGAACTCGTCATTTTAAACATTAATTTGTTTAACTTTGCCCGTCACAAATTTATAACTTTTAACCCTTAAAAAACTTATGGGATTTTTTGATTTCATGACCGAGGATATTGCGATAGACCTTGGTACAGCTAACACTTTAATCATACATAATGATAAAGTCGTAATTGATTGTCCATCAATAGTTGCCCGAGATAGAGTTTCGGGTAAAATCATCGCTGTTGGTAAAGAAGCCAATATGATGCAGGGTAAAACACATGAAAACATTAAGACGATAAGACCGTTGAAAGATGGTGTAATTGCTGATTTCGATGCATCTGAAAAAATGATCAGTATGTTTATAAAAAGCATACCGGCATTAAAGAAAAGAATGTTTACGCCTGCATTAAGAATGGTTGTCTGTATTCCTTCCGGCATTACCGAAGTGGAAATGAGAGCAGTTAAAGAATCCTGCGAAAGAGTAAATGGAAAGGAAGTCTATTTAATACACGAGCCTATGGCGGCAGCTATTGGTATTGGAATCGACATTATGCAACCTAAAGGAAACATGATTGTAGATATCGGGGGTGGAACAACTGAAATTGCTGTAATTGCATTGGGCGGAATTGTATGTGACAAATCGGTGAAAATTGCCGGTGATGTATTTACAAACGACATCGTATACTACATGCGTACCCAACACAATCTTTTTGTTGGAGAAAGTACTGCTGAGAAAATAAAAATCCAAATTGGAGCAGCCATTGAAGATTTAGAAACTCCTCCGGAAGACATGTCAGTTCAGGGAAGAGATTTACTTACCGGTAAACCAAAACAAGTAGAAGTTTCCTATCGCGAAATCGCAAAAGCATTGGACAAATCGATTCAAAGAATTGAAGATGCCGTAATGGAAACGCTATCTCAGACTCCACCAGAATTAGCAGCAGACATTTACAATACAGGAATTTATCTTGCAGGGGGTGGATCTATGTTAAGAGGTCTTGATAAAAGAATTTCACAAAAAACGGATTTACCTGTTTACATTGCTGAAGATCCATTAAGAGCGGTAGTTCGAGGAACTGGTATGGCATTGAAAAATATTACAAAATTTAAAAGTATCTTGATAAAATAAGGTCTTATTAACAATTTAAACATCGCTTTATAAACGCTATTTACTATAGTTTTACAAGCAGAAATTTTAGATAAAACCTGAAACAAAATAACCAATAATACATGCAGCAAATATTTAATTTTATATTTAAAAACAGTAATAGATTACTGTTTTTGCTGCTTTTGGGAATTTCACTCCTACTCACTATTCAATCTCATTCTTTTCACAGAAGCAAGATAATAAGTTCCGCCAATTTTTTAACTGGCGGCGTTTATGAAAAAATTAATTCTGTAAATGAGTATTTGAGTTTAAAGACCCAAAATGATGCACTGGCACTTGAAAATGCAGCATTAAAAAGCCAACTCTTTAATCGCAAGGACACAACTGCCATACAAAAATTAGATAGTTTGAAAGGTGTAAAAGCGGAAGATATCGTCGTTTCAAAAGTGATCCATAATTCATACAATGTATACGAAAACTATTTAACATTAAATACCGGAGAACTGCAAGGTGTAAAACCAGACATGGGTGTGATAAATAGCTTGGGAATTGTAGGAATCATAGACAATGTCTCTCCGAACTATGCAACTGTGATTAGTATTTTAAATAAAAAATCTCAAATTAACGCAAAAATAAAAAAATCAAATCACTTTGGATCTTTGATCTGGAATGGTAAAAGCACCGGTTTTGTTCAATTGATAGACGTTCCAAGACTAGCAGCTATCAGAAAAGGCGACACCATCGTAACAGGAGGTCAATCTGTTATCTTTCCAGAAAACATTAATATCGGAACTATAAGTAAGATTTATACTGAAAAGGAAACCAATTACTACACATTGGACATAAAACTTTTCAATGACATGACCAATTTAGGCCATGTTTATATTATAAAAAGTAAAGATCGTGAAGAACTTATTAATTTAGAAAAAAAAGGAAAAGATGAATAGCACTTTGTTAGTCAATATTTTTCGTTTTGTTCTGTTATTGGCAGTCCAAATTATTATTTTTAATAATATGAATTTCTTGGGCTATATAAGTCCATTTCCTTACTTGCTTTTTATAATACTATATCCTGTAAACGGCAATAAATCTGGATTATTAGTAGCTAGTTTCTTTCTCGGTCTTATCATGGATATGTTCTCTAATTCAGGAGGCATACATGCTACAGCCTGTTTAGTACTCGCTTATTTCAGACCCTATATTTTTAAATTTTCATTTGGCTTGAGTTACGAATATCAAACCGTTAAACTAAATGATGTACTAACCCCTGAGCGATTCTCTTTTATACTGCTGTCGGTTGTAATTCATCACTTTACCTTGTTTGTGTTAGAAGCTTTCCAATTGAGTTTTTTCTTAGATATTTTACTGAGATCCTTATTGAGTTCCGTATTTACAATACTAATTTGCATAATAATAATATATCTTATTAAGCCAAACAAAAGATGAGAAAATTATTGCTGCCTTCTTTAATCATTGTTGCAGCATCATTGCTAGTGATACGGATTTTCTATTTACAAATTGTAGATGATTCGTTCAAACTAAAATCAGATAATAATGCGATTAAGATAAAATATGATTATCCTGAAAGAGGTTACATTTATGATCGAAATGGCAAATTATTAGTAGCCAATCAGGCTTCTTATGACATCATGGTTATCCCCAGAGAACTAAAGAACACTGACACTTTAGAATTCTGCCAGTTATTAAACATTACAAAAGAGGATTTTATTAAAAAAATAGAAAAAGCTAAAATCTATAGCCCAAGATTACCATCGGTTTTTTTACCTCAGTTGAATAAAAGTGAGTTTGCCGCATTTCAGGAAAAAATTAGAAAATTTGAAGGATTTTATTTCCAAAAACGTTCTCTTCGTGATTACGAAGTAGATAGTGGCGCCAATATTTTTGGGTTCATCACTCAAGTAAACGAAAAACTGGTAGCTAAAAACCCTTATTATAACAGTGGAGATTTAATTGGACAACAAGGAGTTGAGCAGAGCTATGAGGATATATTACGAGGAACAAAAGGCGTAAAATACATCCAAAAAGACAAATACAACAGAGAAATTGGCTCCTTTAAGGAAGGAAGATATGATACTATAGCCGTACAAGGTGAAGATATTAACCTGACTATTGACAGTGAAATTCAAAAATATGGTGAACAATTAATGATCAATAAAAGAGGTGGAATTGTTGCAATCGAGCCAAAAACAGGAGAAATACTTGCTCTTGTTACAGCACCATCTTATGACCCCTCTATATTAGTAGGAAGACAACGATCAAAGAACTACACAAAACTATACCGTGACTCTATTGCTAAGCCGCTTTATGACAGAGGTCTATTAGCCGAATATCCTCCCGGATCTCCCTTTAAAATCCTGACAGGACTTGTCGCGCTTCAAGAAGGTGTTGTAAACGAACACACTACCTTCATGTGTCACCACGGTTTTAGTTATGCAAGAGGTCGTTTTATGAAATGTCACGGCTTTGGCCCGCATCAATTGCATAACGGTATTTACAATTCTTGTAATACCTATTTTGCGAGTGCTTACATGCTGACTATAAATAAATACGCAAAACCTGCTTATGCTGTAGACGTTTGGAGCAAGCACGTAAAAAGTTTTGGATTAGGACAATTTATGGGATATGACTTACCAACCGGTAAAAGAGGAAACATTCCAGATTCAAAAACCTACAAAAAAATCTATCCAAACGGAGGCTGGCGCAGTACTACAATAGTATCCAACTCAATAGGGCAAGGTGAAGTCTTAATGACGCCAATACAGCTTGCTAATATGATGGCGACAGTGGCAAATGAGGGCTATTATTACACTCCTCATATCATTAAAAAAATAAAAGGTCACAAAATTGACAAAAAATTCACCACTAAGCACGTAACCACAATAGACAAAAAATATTACAAACCAATTATTAGCGGTTTGTTTGATGTTTACAATATGGGTACAGCAAGTTCACTTCGCGTTGAAGGGATCGATATTTGTGGTAAAACAGGAACAGCCGAAAATTTTGCGAAAATAGACGGCAAAAGACTTCAGCTGAAAGACCATTCCATATTTGTAGCATTTGCACCAAAAGACAACCCAAAAATAGCAATTGCTATTTTGGTTGAAAATGGAGGATTTGGAGCGACTATTGCAGGTCCAATTGCCAGTTTAATGATTGAAAAATACCTTAGAAAAAAAATCACAAGAACGGATTTGGAAACTCGTATACTGAATACAAGTTTACAATCTCAGTATGCCAAATTAGGTGGCCTTTCTGAAGAAATAAAATCAGAATTAAGAAAAAACGATTCTATTCTAAAAAGCAAAATCATTATCCCGAAAATAAAAATAGATTCCTCTAAACAAAATTAACAAGCTATTTATTTCAAATGAAAAACCAAAGCGTAACGAACAATCTTGATTGGATATGTATCATTATCTATAGTTTATTAGTGCTATTAGGTTGGTTGAATATTTACTCTTCATCACTATCTTCACTGGAAGATACGTATGAAAAGCAGCTTATATTTATCGTATTGACCATTCCATTAATATTCATTGTACTTTCTGTCGATGGGAAATTTTACGAAAAATATGCGAGTATCATTTTTGGCATCTCCTTATTGTCATTGGCAGGATTGTTTGTATTCGGAAAAACAATCGCTGGTCAACGCTGCTGGTATGGTTTTGGGAGCTTTACAATCCAACCTTCCGAATTTGCAAAAGCAGCTACCGCATTGGCACTGGCCAAATATTTAAGTGACCCACAAATTAATTTAAAGGAGGTTAATCGTCAAATACAGGCATTAGCTATTGTCTTCTTACCCGTCATCCTTATATTACCACAACCCGATCCCGGAAGTGCTTTAATTTACAGTATTTTCATTATCGTTTTGTACCGTGAAGGTCTCCCTTCATGGTATGTCTGGACAGGTTTCATAACCATTCTTTTATTTGTACTAACCTTAATGTTAGAGCCCCAATATGTAATATTAATTGCTTTAACAACACTTGTTATTGTACACTTCAAATCAAGACTATCGGATAGAAACATTCTATTAAGCGGTATTCTCTTCGCTTCAATATCAGGATTTGTTTTATCCGTAAATTATGTTTTTGAAAATATTTTTAAACAGCATCATAGAGACCGTTTCAATATTTTATTAGGAAAAACTGTCGACTTAAAAGGGGTGGGTTATAATACAAACCAATCCGAAATAGCAATTGGTTCCGGAGGCTGGTTTGGGAAAGGATTTCTTGAAGGCACACAAACCAAAGGAGGCTTCGTACCGGAACAGCATACTGACTACATATTTACTACAGTGGGAGAAGAATGGGGATTCATAGGCTCACTGGTCGTTATCGCTCTGTTTGTAGGCTTGTTTTTAAGAATAATATACCTAGCCGAAAGACAAAAAACAAAATTCAGCAGAGTATATGGCTACTGCGTTGCGGGAATTTTATTTATTCACTTCTTTGTCAATATCGCAATGGTTGTAGGTATATTTCCAACAATTGGAGTACCGCTCCCTTTCTTCTCTTATGGAGGATCCGGACTTTGGGGCTTTACTATCTTACTTTTTATATTTATAAAAATGGATGCCAATAAAGTTAACGAGTGGTAAATGAATTGACAACTCCTCCAGCTTAAGCGTTGAGGATTCTTGGAAAAAGCTTGCCTCAACAGGCTACTTTAGCTTCCATGAGAAATTGCCCTTTCTCCAAAATATTATTTGCGGCGTTTA
>NZ_JBLVPS010000040.1:0-15925 GCF_048286515.1 Flavobacterium rhamnosi
TTTTGCCTTTGTAAATGATGAGAATGAAATCTATTTTGCCTCCGATGGGCATCCTGGTTTGGGAGGATTGGATGTCTTTATGTCCAAAATAAACGAAGACGGAACTTTCGGTGAAGTTCAAAATGTAGGGGCAGATGTCAATTCCCCCAAAGATGATTTTGCGTATCTGATTGATACAAAATCAAGAAGAGGATTTTTCACTTCAAACAGAGATGGAGGTCAGGGCTATGATGATATTTATAAATTTTTAGAAACGAAAAGACTAATCTGTGAGCAACTTTTATATGGTGAAATAACGGATTTAACTACTGCAGAAGTACTTCCAAATGCTAAAATAACCCTATATGACAGTCAATTTAATTTGGTCAGTACAACTACTTCAGATGAAAAAGGAAATTATTCTTTTGCTGTCGAATGTGGAAAAACATATAATGTAAGAGCTGAAAAAACAGAATACACCACCAAAGAACAAAAAATAACTATTGCTTCAGAAGATGGAAAAACATATTTACCAATCACATTGGAAAAAGCGAAATGTAAAGTAACAATTGGCGATGACCTGGGTAAATGCTTTGGTATCAAAATGATTTACTTCGACTTTGATAAATCTAATATTAGAGTAGAGGCCGCTTTAGATCTGGAAAAAATATTGGATGTACTTAATCAATATCCAACGATGAAGCTTGATATACGTTCCCATACGGATAGTCGTGGAACCTTTGAATACAATGAGGCGTTATCAGACAGAAGAGCTAAGTCCACTATAAACTGGTTAATCAAAAACGGAGTTGATTCAAGCAGGCTGATTGGCAAAGGATATGGCGAAAATCAACTCGTAAACAATTGTTCTGACACCATAGAATGCACAGAGGATGAACACCAGCTCAATAGACGTAGCGAGTTTATAATCACAGCATTATAATTATTAACCTAAAGTCGCCCTATTTCGGACCACTTATTTTAAATTCACGACACAAAAAAAGTCTAATAAAATTGATTTTATTAGACTTTTTTTTGTGTTAAGTAGTAACGTCACTGTATTTTTAAAATGGAATGCGTTTCGTTATTTTTAGTTACTACTATCCTTAAATAATAGAGGCTGTCCTTTGGGGAGAAGACAGCCTCTAAATTCCAAAAAAAAACAAAAAATTAACTTATATTTTTGCAAAGATATTTGTGTAATATTTTTTACCTGTTGCTGGATCTTCTTTTATTGCAATTCCAAAATGAGTAAAATTACCTTCAATATTTTCTTTATGTCCAGGACTTGCCAGCCAAGCATTCAAAACTGCCTGAGGTGTACTATAGTTATAAGCAATATTCTCGCTTACCGTTTTAGCACCTAACGTTTTCATAATATTCTCAGAGCGAGCTACAAAATCATTATGATTAACTACATTATTAGCGATCATATAATTATCGTGCTCTTCTGACTTGTACGACATGTGATTGATTTTTTCTAAAGGATTTAGTCCAATGCTCACTCTATAAGCATTTATCAAATCCATCGTTTGTATTTCGATAGCATTATAAGAATAATTAACTACCTTTTGTGATGTTGCATCTACTGCTGGTGCTTCAGAAGCCTCAGAAGAACAAGAGTTCATAGTGCATATCACAGTAACGAGCAATAATGCGCGAAGTAATTTTATTTTCATAATAGAGTAGTTTAAGTTTAAAGTAGATTGGGGGCAAACTCCTTTAAGGTATTTTATAAATCTTTTGCTTTAATTATATTTTAAAACTACACATTTCATCGCTAAACTACCAAATAAAATCGACGAACTACATCATAAAAATAATTAATGGTATATTTTTCCTACATTAAGGAGACAATCGATCAATTTTCCAGGAGAAATCTTCCTGACTAGTGTATCTGATCCTATCATGCAATCTGTTAGGTCTTCCCTGCCAAAATTCGACTTCTAAAGGAGTAACCAAAAATCCTCCCCAATGCTTCGGTCTGGGAATCACCATACTATCGTATTCCTTTTCTAATTGCTTTAAATTTTCCTCTAAATATTCTCTCGAGGGCACTACTTCACTTTGGTTTGAAACTATAGCTCCCAATTTACTTCCATCAGGTCTCGAATCAAAATAGTTATTAGAAGTGGTTTCTGTGGTTTTTTGAGCAATACCTTTTATAATAACCTGACGTTCCATAGTATGCCAAAAGAAAGAAAGACATATTTTAGGGTTATTATCAATTGCCTTGCCCTTTTCTGAATTATAATTGGTATAAAAAATAAATCCTTCTTCGTTAAATTTTTTCAATAAAACAACTCTCGACTTTGGAAAGCCATCCAAGCCGATTGTAGAGACAGTCATGGCATTAACTTCTTCGTTAGTCCCTAAGTCTTCTGCTTCATGAAACCATCGCTTAAACAGGTTTATTGGATCTTCTGGAATATTGGATTCTAATAGCTCACTCTTTTCGTAGGATTTTCTGTAATTGCTTAAGTCGCTCATTTATTTTATTTTTAAGATTGTTCGATTTTAAGATCAATCGGAATTGATAATCTTAAAAACCCAACTGTCAATTTTATACGATATGGATTATGTTCTTTTTTTAAAACTCAAAATTTTTCCCATCATCAGCCAAAAGTACCTCTGAGAAAATAGTTTCAGCTTCTTCTTTAAATAGTTCGATACTATCGTATCTGGTAGAATAATGTCCTAAAATTAATTGCTTCGCTTTTGATTTTAAAGCAATCATTGCTGCTTCTTTTGAAGTGGAATGCAATGTTTTTTTAGCCAAATTTTCTTCTGATTGCAAAAAAGTAGATTCATGGTACAAAACGTCTACATTTTCAATAAGAGGTATCATTAATTCATTATAAACGGTATCGGAGCAGAAAGCATAATTCTTGGCGGGTATAGGGTCGAAAGTTAATTTATCGTTTTCAATGATTCTTCCGTCTTCAAGAGTAATGTCTTTCCCATTTTTTATCTTCTGATAGTAACAGGTATCGATTTCATAGTTTTGAACAGCATCTAAATTAAGTTTGCGCTCTCCTATTTTTTCCTGGAACAAAAAACCATTGGTATAAACGCGATGTTTTAATGGAATGGTTTTTACCAAAACCTTTTCATCTTCAAAAATCACTTCACTGTCAACCGACTCTAATTCATGAAAAAACAAACCATAATTTGTCCAGGAATTAGACAATCTCAATTGTAACATGATGATTTCTTTAATTCCTTTTGGACCATAAATATGTAAATCAGTTGTCCTGTTTAGTAAGGTAAAAGTGGACACCAAACCTACTAATCCAAAAAAATGATCTCCATGTAAATGCGAAATAAAAATATGGTTAATCTTAGAAAATCTGATTTTGTTTTTGCGCAATTGCACTTGGGTACCTTCCCCGCAATCAATCAGAAAAAGTCTGTTTTTTATTTCTAAAATTTGTGAAGTAGGATTCGTAAAGGTCCGGGGAGTTGCTGCGTAGCAACCTAGTATTGTTAATTTCATTCTATAGTGATCAGTATTCAGTAGCAGGTTTATATGCTGCATTCAAAAGTATGGCAAGAATCAAAAATTTATGATTCTGCGATTAACCAAAGCAACAAACAGACGATTAATCAATTTTAAAAACCTAAATCTCTTTCAATCACTTCCATTTCTGTAATATCATGGGCTTCTAATAAGGAAGGCACGACAGTTAATTTGTCAGGAACTCCATTATAATCAAAATCTGAAGCTACGATAACAAATGACTTTTTACCTTTTTTGTGTTGTTTCGATAATGGTAAAAATAACTTTATACTATTTACAGGCAAGTCTTTGTAAAACAAAAGATCAATAATCAAGTTGTGTTTTTCAAATGTTTTGTATTGGTGCGTTACCTTCATCAAAAAAGAGGTAAAATCACCTTGTGTATCTTTAATTGTAATCGTGTGGCCTTTTTGATCTACTTTCATTTTTTTGAGTTTCAGAGACTGCGTAGCGGCAGACAGGTTACTATATAGCTAAGTTACTAAGTTTTTCTGTTAAATTACTGAATTTTTGAAGCTAAAAGATAAATAACTGCCATTCTAATCGCCACACCATTTTCTACTTGGTTTAAAATAACCGATTGATGTGAATCAGCTACTTCACTGGTAATCTCCACACCACGATTAATAGGTCCGGGATGCATGATTACGATTTCTTTATTTAAGGAATTTAATAATGTTTTATCAACTCCGTACTGCTGCGCATATTCTCTTGTAGATGGGAAATAATTCACATCCATTCTCTCATTTTGCACCCGTAACATGTTTGCTACATCACACCATTCAAGTGCTTTTCTCAAATTGGGTTCTACGGTTACACCAAGTGATTCAATGTATCTTGGAATAAGCGTTTTAGGTCCACAAACCTTCACCTCTGCTCCTTGCATTCGCAAAGCATAGATATTGGACAATGCCACTCTGGAGTGCAAAACATCACCAACAATAACTACTTTCTTCCCAGCAACTTCGCCTAACTTTTCTCTAATGGAATAACTGTCTAATAAAGCTTGCGTAGGATGTTCGTGCGCACCATCACCAGCATTTACAATACTTGCTTTTACGTTTTTTGATAAAAAATAAGCAGCTCCGGGATTCGCATGTCTCATCACTACCATATCTACTTTCATAGAAAGTATATTATTTACGGTGTCAATTAGTGTTTCTCCTTTTTTTACAGAAGATTGTGCAGCCGAAAAACTAATAACATCAGCAGATAAACGTTTTTGTGCCAGTTCAAAAGATAATTTGGTTCGGGTACTATTTTCAAAGAAAATATTGGCAATAGTAATATCTCGTAAAGAAGGTACTTTCTTAATTGGTCGATTGATGACTTCTTTAAAATGATCGGCAGTTTCAAAAATCAGGTCAATATCATTCTTATTGATGTATTTTATTCCTAATAAATGATTTACGCTTAATTCTTTCATTTCTTTTTACGATTATTAGTTTTTTAATAGTTAGATTTTTAAGCACAATGTACCTAACTTGTAATTAAATATACTCCATCTTCATCATCATTTTCTTTCCAGCTCACTTTCACTTTTTCGTTATTTATGGCATCTACCTGTCTTCCTCTGTAATCCGGCTGAATGGGTAAATTACGACTAAAACGTCTGTCTATCAAAACCAGTAATTCTATTTCTGAAGGCCTTCCAAAGGATTGAATGGCGGTCAATGCAGATCGTATGCTTCGTCCGGTAAATAAAACATCATCAATGAAAATGACTTTTTTATTTTCAACGATAAAATTAATTTTGGTTTTATTGGCTTCTAAGGGTTTATCCGTTCTGCGAAAATCATCTCTGAAAAATGTAATATCCAGATAACCAAGCTTAATCTCGGGCGTTTGGTATTCTTTTTCTAATATTTCTTTTAAACGTTCCGCTAAAAAAACTCCCCTTGGTTGAATCCCTACCAAAATAGTATCTGAAAAATCTAAGTGTTTTTCTATTAACTGACAGGCCAAACGATGTAATATGATAGTAACTTCTTTTGCAGTAAGTAATACTTTTTGACTCATGTTAAAGTGTGTTGTTTGGTTTTGCAAATATACGAATTCCGCTTTATGATTTTATAATTATAAAGCGAGAAAATGGTTGTACTCCTTATTTACCGAATGAAATCCATGTTGCTTTGTGCCAAATATATTCTAAAGGCCCTTGCTTATGGGTTTTAAGCCACCAGGTACAAAATGCCAACTGGATAATAAATAAGACAATTCCAATCAATAAGCAGTAAGTAGCTCCTGTGTATTCAAAAAGGCCAAGGCCATATCTGTAGTAAATAAATGCCCCAATCATGGACTGCATGATATAATTAGTAAGACTCATTTTTCCAAAAGGAATCAACTTAGAAAAAACCTTATTTATTGAATCCTTTTGGTATAGTAGAACAAATGAAGAAACGAGAACTAACATAAACGCAACATTGGACCAGGAAGCAACTATAATTGTTAGTGAATTGGATACCGTTACTCTTGAAATAATAGTTACGATATGAGTCTTTAAAAAATACAATGGAATAAAGAAAACGATTGCAAACCGCAATACCTTTTTCCAAAAGTGGGTGTTTTCGGTGGTTGTTGTAAAAAGTTGTTTTCTACCAAGTAACATTCCAAACATAAATAAAGCTGGAGCCTGAAAAAACCTTCCGTTTTCCCATGACCATAACAAAGAGGCTATTTTTCCTAACGTCAAATTACCAATTACATAGTCCACGAAAGAACCATTTTTCATATAAAGCCCTATACTTTCATAATAGGCATTGGATAAATTCGGTGGGGCAACATAATCTGGATTTAACATATAATAAATGATTTTTGCCCATTCCAAGGGTTGCAACATCAATACAACAGCGGTAACAAAAACAACTTTGCTTCTCCAATTAACAACTGGAATCAGTAAAAGTCCCAGAAAGGCATACAAAGTAAGTATGTCCCCTTGATAAAATGCGGTATTAACCATGCCAAAAACTAATAACAGCATCAAACGCCAAAAGAATCTTCCCCTGAAATCATTCCCTTTTTTAGCTTGATTATCGTTTTGAATGTAAAAACTGAACCCAAAAAGAAGTGCAAAAATAGCGTAAGACTTACCTCCAAAAAGAAAAAACAAGGTATCCCATACGATTTTATCTAATGTCTTAAGCCACTCCGGAAATGATTCCGGAAAATAGTAATACTCAAAATGTTCTACATTGTGAAGCAACATAATAGACATAATTGCAAAACCGCGTAAGGCATCAACTACTTCTATTCGAGGAGCTTTTAAATTAAAAGTACTGTTAGTCATATTTAAATTTGGATTTAAAAGAAAATAAAATTCAAAAATATATTTTTTTTGATGAAAAGTAGTTTTAAAAAAGCAATTAATAAATTATAATCTAACATTTTGTTATTCTTTTTAAATATTTATAAAATTTTACAAGAAAGCACAAAAATTATATAACTAATCGCTCCTCTGATTTTGTATCTTTATTATAATTTAAAACTTAAAATTAAAAATCATGCAAAAACAAACAACAAGATTATTAATGCTTTTTATAATACTAATTTCATTTACCAGCTGTTCCGTAATTGAAGGTATATTTAAAGCGGGAGTGGGTGTTGGTATTTTTATTGTAATTGCTGTAATCGCCATCGTAATTTTTATCATAAGTAAAATCTTTGGAAGAAAATAAATGGCTGTTATGCTATTTAAAACTTTCTTATGAATGAAAAATCTCCCGTACTTATGGGAGATTTTTTTTTTTAAAATCTTATAATACCGCTATTTTTCACTGCATTTATAGTATGCAATCCGTATACTATTGCTCCTTTAGCTACGGCTTCTAACTATATTTTAAAACTTCGTCCATCTGAATGTTTGTGAGAAAACTGCAAACTTCTATTTTTTAAATACTAGATATCACATGTTTTCAGTAATTAAAAAAAATATCACTGTATTAAATAACTTACAAAATTTCATTTTAAAAACACCTTTAATCGTATATACTAATCCGTTCGTAGAATAAGTTCTTTTTCATTATTTTGTACTATAATTTTTAATAATTTAACATAAAGTTTAACAATTAAAAATAAAAATCATGAAAAGAATTGCCCAAAAATCAAATTTTTTTTTAAAATTTTCTTGCCTACTTGTCTTTTTCACTATGATGTATTCTTGTCAAACGGAAGAAATAGCGACAACGTCCTCTGCTATCTCAAATAGCAAACCTGCTAATAATGTACTAAAAACAAACATGATAGCTGCTGTTTCCTCTTCTATAGCACAAGGTGATTGCGCTATTGATTGTATCAAGGCTGATGGCCCATATTTTGCGACGACCGACCAAAAAATTGTTAGTTGGGGTGGCCGTAATAATGATCAAAACAGCAAAACGGTTGACATTGAATACTACAATACTGCAACAGATTTTGTTTTGAAAGTAAAAAGTACGGAAGGCTGGAGTGATTTGAAAATAGATGGGATTTCCTATTGGACAGGTAAGGCTCCTGTTGCTGCAAATGCATGGGGTACCATAACTATTCCTTTAAGTTCCGGTTGGAAAGCTTGTGATGTCAAAAGCTTTTACTTACAAATTGCCGGCAATGGGCCTCAAGCAACTTTTGATGTTTCTTATACCCTTTTTGGTGTATGCATTGATTGCGTAACTTCTTTTACCGGAGAAGCACTTTCATGCGATCAAACTCGTGAAGCCGTTTATACCTTTAAATCCGATACCGATTTATCCTATTTCAAAATACAGGGGGGATTGACTAATTTCACAGGTGCTGATGCTATTGTAACTGTTACTGGTGGCAATGGTATAACAAAAACACAATCGACACCTGGAGGAAGTTCTAACAGAATAATAAAAGTTGAAGGAGGTATTTCAGAATGTACTGAAGTAACGGTACGAATTACTTGGAATTCATTGAATGGCGGAGATATAGTTACCGGAAGCTGGTCTATTAAGGATGCCGATGGAGCAGAAATTGCTCCTACTATTCTAGGATTAGAATGCAATTAAAAAAATATAAAAGGAAGGCAGTTCAAAAATAGACTGCCTTCTTTTTTTATTAAGAATACATTTTCGTTCTCAATTCCTGCACTTTCTCATCATCAAGGTAATCATCAAATGTCATGTAACGGTCAATTGCTCCATTTGGAGTCAACTCGATCACTCTATTGGCAACTGTTTGAGAGAATTCATGATCATGAGTAGTAAAAATTACAGATCCTTTGTAGTTTTTCAATGAATTATTAAAAGCCGTAATAGACTCTAAATCCAAGTGATTTGTTGGTTCGTCAAGCATCAATACATTAGCTCTTTCCATCATCATTCGAGACAACATACAACGTACTTTTTCTCCTCCGGATAACACTCTACAGGTTTTTAAAGCTTCCTCGCCAGAGAAAATCATTTTACCGAGAAAACTACGAATATTTACCTCATCACGTTCTTCCTCTGTTTTTACCCATTGACGCAACCAATCCACCAAAGAATAATCACTCTCAAAAAAGGAATGATTTTCAACTGGCAAATACGCTTGGTTTGTAGTAACTCCCCAATCGTAAGTTCCTGAATCTGCTTTTTGATTTCCATTCAAAATTTCATAGAAAGCAGTGGTCGCTCTGGAATCTTTAGAAAAAAGAACAATTTTATCGCCTTTTGCCATATTCAGATCTACTCCTTTAAACAAAACATCTCCTTCAATTGAAGCACTTAAATTTTGGACATTCAAAATTTGATCTCCTGCTTCACGCTCTTGGTCAAAAATAATCGCTGGGTAACGGCGACTTGATGGTTTTATCTCAGAAATATTCAACTTACTAATCATTTTTTTACGAGAAGTAGCTTGTTTTGATTTGGCTACATTCGCACTAAAACGACGAATAAATTCTTCTAATTCCTGTTTCTTTTCTTCGGCTTTTTTGTTTTGCTGAGCACGTTGTTTCGCTGCCAACTGGCTTGATTCGTACCAGAAAGTGTAATTCCCTGAATAGTGATTTATTTTGCTGAAATCAATATCCGAAATATGAGTACAAACCGAATCTAAAAAGTGTCTGTCGTGAGAAACTACAATTACTGTATTTTCATAATTGGCCAGGAAATTTTCTAACCAGGCGATGGTTTCAAAATCCAAATCGTTGGTAGGCTCATCCATGATAAGTAAATCCGGATTCCCAAAAAGTGCTTGTGCCAAAAGGACCCTAACTTTTATTTTACCCTCAAGATCGCCCATCAACGTATAGTGATGTTCCTCCGTAATTCCAAGATTTGATAACATCGATGCGGCATCCGAATCAGCATTCCAACCATTCATTTCTTCAAATTGCACTTGCAATTCCCCTATTCTATCTGCATTTTTATCGTTGTAATCTAAATACAATGCATCCATTTCTTTTTTAATGGCATACAATGTTTTATTACCCATCATCACGGTCTCAAGAACGGTACTCTCATCAAACATATTGTGGTTTTGATTCAAAACCGACATACGTTTTCCGGGTTCCAAATGAATGTGTCCTGAGGTAGGATCCATTTCACCTGCAATTATTTTAAGAAAAGTAGATTTCCCAGCACCATTAGCTCCGATAACTCCATATATATTACCATGCGTGAAGGTAGTATTTACTTCGTCAAACAAAATTCGTTTGCCAAACTGAACTGATAAATTATTAACTGTTAACATAAATATTTTTTATAAAAATTTTTGCAAAAGTACGAAAAAAATACTGATTCTTTTAATTCAGAAAAAACACAATTTTATGAATTGCATTTTGCTTATCAGGCAAAAAAAATCCTGACAAAGTAAAGTACTGTCAGGATGGTAATAGTATCTTATTTAAACCACGAACCAATCTAAAAAGAAACTACTACTTAGTTCCGACCTAAAATAGAATTAATCAGAATTGATTTTTTAGCCGCTACTTACTTTTGATTTTCAATTTTAATAACAACTTTTTTTAAACTGTTGTAAACAGCTAATTCTACATCGGCGTTCTTTTTAGAATTACATTGCTGCAGTAAATCATTCAAAATAATTGGGTTTATCTTTTGTTTTTTCTCCAGTACCAGTAAAAGCTGCTGGGATAAATCACTTAAACTTTTTGACAGTGGTAAAAGCGGTTGAACCAGTGGAGCATCCGCGCTTAAAGCAACTAAATCACTATTCATAGCAATCCATTTTCTAAAAAAATTTGTTACTAAAATTTGATTTTCTCTACTTTTATTTTCTAAATAGTTATTTACCACGGTCTCAAAATCAAAAACGTCTAAAGCATCAGCGGTACAGGCATCTGCAAATAAAGTTAATGGAGAATGCATGCGGTATTTTTTTCCTCCACCATTACGGGTATAAATTTTCAGTGGTTCACAAACATTAGAAAACTCATTTAAGGCAGTCGTATTTTGATTGTTGCTAATGTTTCTTAAAATCACTTCTTTGTTTCTTAAATGCGTAATCCCAAGTTCTTCTAATCTAAATGAAATCGTTTTTAATCTTTTGTGCAAACTTTTCATATCGGTAACATTTTCATTGGACCACAATCGTTCTGCTATAGCAGCTGTTCGTGGCCAAATCCTTGAATCTATATTTACAGGCGTTGCAAGTTCACTCCACATAGCTGCTTCTCCTCCCAGTATTCTGGCTTTTTCCTCCGGAGTTAATGTAACCTTTTTAGAAATCGGATCATTCAAATAATGGCTTTCCACCCCAAGCATTAAATCAATATAATACCCGTTAGACAAAACGGTATTGTAACCACTCTTGGCTGCTTTTATAAGTGCACCTCCAGCGGCAAGCCCCTCATTTGCACCTCTCCAAGCATGAATTATAGCATCTTTAGACATACCCTCAGTCATTATTTCTTCCCAACCCATCATCTTTTTGTTGTGCTTTTTCAGCATTGGGAGCAGCTGCATGTTAAAATACGTTTGTAAATCATGATTGTTAGCCAAATTATATTTCTTCTTAAATTCCTGTATTTTAGGATTTGCATTCCATTCCTTTCCATTATTTTCATCACCTCCAATATGAAAATAAGCACCTGAAAATAAAGGACAAACCTCGTCAAAAATTTCACTTAACAATTGATAGGTTTTTGGATTTGAGGGATCTAATGTTGCATTAAAAATTCCTGAATTTCTTTGCACATCATAGGTAACTTTTCCTTCACCTACTTTACTGCCCACTTCAGGGTAGGCAGTAAGTAATGCCGATGCATGACCCGGAACATCTATTTCCGGAATAACTAAAATCCCTCTATCATCTGCATATTTTACGATGTTTTTAATTTCTTCCTGAGTATAATAATACCCATCTGAGGCCAACTCAGTCAATTTAGGATGTTTTTTCAATTCAATTCTCCATCCTTGATCGTCAGCTAAATGCCAATGAAAAACATTCATTTTCATCGAAGCCATGGCATCCAGATTTCTTTTTATTACATCCACCGGCTGAAAATGTCTTGCACCATCAATCATTAATCCTCTCCAGGTAAATCTTGGTGAATCGGTAATTTCAACAGTAGGAAAATAATAGGCAGTACTGCTATTTTGCAGTAATTGTAATAAGGTCTCCAAACCATGCAACGCACCTAAATCGGATGTGGCATTTATAATTATTTTATTGGACTCAATAGTAAGTCTATAACTTTCATCTTCATTTATTTCTATTTTTCCGCTCCGAACACAATTTATTTGCAATTCTGCTCCAGGACTTTCATTGACTTTTGTCAAAAAACTTTGCTCCAGGAACAATCCTGTTCGACCGTCCAGTCTTCGCAAAAAGTTGGTTGCTCCAACAAAAATTCGAGGATTTGGATTTCCGGTAATATTTACTTTAAAATTTTTGCTTAAAGCAAAAGTACCAGCTGTTAAATTGATATTTTGAGGCCACGGCATTAGATTTAGCGGTTGCTTTATTTGGGCATTCGCGACAAAAGCACTAAATAATAAGATTAAAATGTATTTCATAATTTTTTATCTGTTTTTAAAAATAATTTTAATAACTAAAACGTTTAAAAGCCTCAATGGCTTCATATTCTGCAAGTCCTAAATTATCATACAATTTTGCTGTATTTTTATTGCGATCTTCAGCTCTTACCCAAAATTCTCTGGAATCATTTCCCTGAAACATCACCCTGTCTTTTTGAGATTGGTGGTATAGAATTGCATGTCTTTTTAACAAAACTTCATCTGGGCTCAATGGTACTGCCATGTCTATCTCATGAATATCCCACTCATGCCAAGCTCCTCGATACAACCACAACCAACAGTCATTCATATAAGACTCTGATTTCAATTGTTTCATTGCTGCAAAAATTGCATTAAGACAAACCTCATGAGTACCATGCGGATCGGCCAGGTCTCCCGCAGCAAAAACCTGATGCGGTTTTATTTTGGAGATAATAGCCGCAACTAAAGCGATATCTTCTTCTCCTATAGGGTTTTTCTTTACTTGTCCCGTTTCATAAAAAGGCATGTCCAAAAAATGAATGTTTTCATCTTTCAATCCAAGGTATCTTGTCGCTGCATACGACTCACGGCGTCTTATAAGACCCTTTAATTTTCTAACATCTAACGAATCTATTTGATTCTCGGTTTTACTATTTAAAAAATTGATAACTGCTTTAAAATTAATTTCACTCTTATCCGCACCAACAAAGTCGTTGCAAACTTCCGCAAATTTCAATGCTTCATCATCTGTCACTGCGATGTTTCCTGATGTTTGATATACTACACTAACATCGTGTCCCTGTTTTATTAATTTAGAAAAAGTTCCTCCCATAGATATTACATCATCATCCGGATGAGGACTAAAAAGTATAACTCTTTTTTTGGATGGATTCGCTCTTTCTGGTCTATACGTGTCATCGGTATTTGGTTTTCCTCCAGGCCATCCTGTTATTGTATGCTGTAATACATTGAACATATTTATATTTAAATCGTAAGCTGAACCTTCCAAAGCTAACAGATCAGACATTCCGTTATTATTATAATCTCTATCGGTTAGTTTTAAAATAGATTGATCTGTTTTCTGACATAACCAAACAATAGCCTTGCTTTTTAATTCTTGTGTCCAAATGCATTCTCCAACCAGCCATGGTGTTTTAAATCTGGTTAATTCGCTAGCTGCCGATTGGTCTAAAACGAAAGTGGTATTAGTGTGACTCTGCAAAAAAGTAGCCGGAACTTCAGAACTGACGTCTCCTTGAACAGTTCTTTTAATAATATCGGCTTTATTTTGGCCCCAAGCCATTAATACAATTCTCTTAGATCTTAGAATAGTTGAAACTCCCATGGTAATTGCTCTCTTAGGAACATTATCAATACCATTAAAATCGGAGGAAGCATCTACTCTGGTTATATGATCTAAGGTGATTATTCGAGTTCCTGAATTGATGTGAGAACCCGGCTCATTAAAACCTACGTGCCCTGTTCGTCCAATTCCTAACAATTGAAAATCTAATCCACCCGCATTTTTAATATTCATCTCATAATCAATACAATATTGATTCAGCTCTTCAATGGCTATCGTACCGTCTGGAATATGTATGTTTTCCGGTTTGATGTCGATATGATTGAAAAGATGCTGATGCATGAAATAATGATAGCTCTGATTGTTCTCTTTAGTCATTGGATAATATTCATCCAGATTAAAAGTAATTACATTACTAAAGCTAAGACCTTCATCCTTATGCATTCGCACCAGTTCTTCATAAACCTTTATAGGAGATGAACCTGTTGCTAATCCAAGAACACAAAATCTATTTTTCTCTTGTTTGGATTTAATTAATTGAGCAATTTCTTGAGCTACAATTATAGAAGCGTCCGTTGAGTTTTTGAAAATTTCATTATGAATTTTTTCAAATCTAGTTTCTTCAAATTTACCGGCACTTTTATAACTGATGTCAGGTTTAATTTCTAAAACATTTTTCATTTTATTTTGTTTTAATTCTAATTTATAAAGATATCTTTTTTTTAATGGTGTAAGAAATGAGCACTTATGCCAATTAGATTTCATTCTTTTTATTCCATTTTTTAGAAGCTCACTACGTTAACGATTAAAATAACTTGTTCCACTTTTAAGCGTTTTTTGTAGCCACGGTGTAAATTTATCTTTAAGGGTATTCTAAAAAAAATAATTTATACCAACTGCTCTTTATTTTAAACCAACGACATCATTTTGTCAACAATCCGTTTTTCAAATGCACAACTTATGTACTTTTTTTACCCTGTTTTATACTTTTCCACATTTTTAGTTAAAAAAGATCTTTTATAGCATCAAATTGATTAAAGTTGTAAAAAAATTAAAAAATAGTATATGACAAATAAACCATTAGTTGTTGCATCTAAAAGTGAGTAAAATAAAAAAAGTAAAATTCGCTATTAAACGTCAAAATCATTTTTGGTTTTGGGGATTGTTTTTTTTGATGAATTTTCTTCGGTGGGGAGCTTATTTTAATGATTATGGATATTCCTTAAAATCCAATATTTTGGGGTTTTCCCTTCATATTCCATTAGTATATTTTAATTTATACTTTCTCCTGCCTCGTTATGTCTTAACTTCAAAACATTGCAAATACTGTCTAGCCTTATTATTGAGTCTAATAGTTGTCTATTTATTGAAAACCGGACTAACCTACTACATTATTTCAAAAGACATCTGGCCAGAAGCCAATAGAGAATACAAACCTTTTGAATTGAATCATATTGTAGCGGTATGCATCGGTGAAATTTATGTACTCGCAATTGCATCTTCTGTTTATTTAACTTTGATCTGGCTAAATGAAAGGGAACGAAACAGCGCTATAAAAGAGAATCAATCTAAAATTGAACTAAAATATTTAAAAAATCAAATCCAGCCTCATTTCTTCTTCAATACCTTAAATAATTTATATGCTTTAGCACTGGAATCCTCGGAGAAAGTCTCTGATGTAATTATAAAACTTTCAAAGTTGATGGAATATGTCTTATATGACATTGAAGGAAGTCAATTTGTACCACTGCTAAAAGAAATTGATTATATTCAAAATTATATTGAAATAGAGAGACTCCGTTTTGAAAACGTAGCAGTAACCATAAATATAGATTCTAATATCGATGCGGTAAAAGTCCCCCCGCTATTATTGATTTCTCTTGTGGAAAATGCCTTTAAACATGGTGGTCTAAATAATGACAACCCTAAAATTAAGATAAATTGTAAAGTCATTGATGGCTCCATATTGAATTTTGAAATAGTAAATAATTTTGTACTTTCACAAAATTTAAATACCAAAAAAGGTATTGGTTTAATAAATACCAGGAAGAGGTTACAATTGATTTACGATAATTTTTCAAGAAAGCCCCCATACACTTGGGTCTTTAGACGGGGGATGAATTGAAAATGCAAATACTTCTAATCATTTTAGATATAAAAGTGACAATTAAATACTTTTTT
>NZ_JBLVPS010000041.1:0-15042 GCF_048286515.1 Flavobacterium rhamnosi
AGCGGCAAGCGATTCAGCCGATACTACTTTACAAGCCACTATTGATTCCAATAAAACCGCTACTGATAGCGCTATTGCGGGAGTTCAGTCGGATGTTGATGCTAATAAAGCGGCAAGCGATTCAGCTGATACTACTTTACAAACCACTATTGATACCAATAAAACCGCTACTGATACCGCTATTGCAGGGGTTCAGTCGGACGTTGCTACTAATAAAGCTGCAAGTGATTTAGCTGAGACGACTTTACAAACCGATATTAATGCTGTTCAATCTGATGTTGATTCATATAAAACTGTTGTACAAACAGCATTGGATGAAAAAGCTTCGAATACTGATGTATCTTTAAAAGCACCTTTGGAATCACCAACATTTACAGGTATCTTAACCGCTCCTGCTATTGTTAAAAGTGGAGGGCTTTCTTCTGAATTTTTGATGGCAGATGGTTCTGTGGTTACAGCGGGAGCTAATATCATTATATCTGCTGGTACATTGTCTTCATCAGGTATTACAGAAGTGGCAGATGAGTATACTTATGTGTCTGGAACAACCTTTACATTAACGCAAACACCATCAGAAAAAAGTAAAGTAAAAATGTATGTAAACGGTATTAGAATAAGTAATTCAGCTTATAGCGTTATTGGAACTACTTTAACGTATGTTTCTGCTAATAATGGGGCATATGCATTATCGGTAAACGATAGAATTCAGTTTGATTATTTTTACTAATCAGTAGCTTCAAATACAATAATACTATGAAGTTTTATAAAAAAATGTTTTTCTTTTTTTTGATCGTTTCTACTTTAGAAGGTTATGCTCAGAATGTTTTTGACAATTTAGGACTTACGAGCAGCACACCCGTAGCTCTTGGCTATAGTTTGAGACAATTAAGTACTTCTTATATTGGTGATGCCATACAAGTACGTCGCAGTAACGATAATGCAACTCAGGATATTGGTTTTACCGTTGACGGTGATTTAGATACAAGCGCTTTATTGACTTTTGTTGGTGCAAATGATGGTTTTGTAACTATTTGGTATGATCAAAGTGGTAATGGGAGAGATATGATTAAAACAGATTATAACCTTCAACCTCAAGTAGTATTTGGTGGAACGTTTAAATATATTGGATCAAAAGTAGCGATTGATTTTTCGGGAGATAAAGGACTGGTTTATTCAGGAACATTAAGTTTATCGAGTATCACTTCGGTAGTAAGATCTGAACTTACCAATTGGCCAAGTTATCATACTATTCTGGAGGGAACTCCCAGAATAGGAGGGATATTGGAAAATGGAGGTACTACATTTCATTTTAACTTGTATCCTCTTGAAATATGGAAAGATGGAATTTCAAAAACAACATCTGAATCGCTGGCTCCTGTTGATGAAGCCATGATTTTATCCATTAGCCCTTACACCTCTATCTTAAGTCAAGTATTTATAGGTAATTATGACGGTGGTAGCGGAGGAGGATCAATCTTAGAAAGTGAAGCTATAGGATTTTCTACTTTAAATGATTCTAATACTCGACGATCAATTGAATGTAATCAAGGGGCTTATTATGGAATTGCAATGGTATCATGTGCTGCAGCAATAGGCAGTAATCCTTCGTCCTCAGATCATTTTGAATGTCTAGGAACAACCGCAACCCCATTAATGGTTCAGGCTTCAGGACCCGATCTGATGTATCAATGGTACAGTAATTCTAGTTCTAGTGCCATTGGAGGGACTTTAATTAATGGTGCAAATAATAGTACTTTTATTCCACCAACTTCAGTTACAGGGACTACTTACTATTATGTTGTTGTTTCAGGTTCTGAAGGGCCTGCAATTACAAGTAGCGTCTCTGGGGCAATAACAGTAGAGAGTTTATCTTCAGTTAGTATTTCCCCTTCTAGCCCTTCTGTTAATTCTGGATCGGCTATAACGTTGACTGCCTCAGGGGCTAGTACTTATTTATGGGGGACAGGTTTGTCTACTCCCTTGGACCAGGTTGCAACCTGTAGGCTTGCTGTTGGTTTACGTTTACTAAGATCTGCTTATACTGGATTTGCAGTTCGTTTGAGACGCGATAGCGACAATGCAGAAGCCGATTTTGGATTTGCGGATACGCATTTAAATACAGAGGCAATTAGTTCATGGTTAGGTTTTTCAGCAGGATACTGTGTTAAACTTTACGATCAATCAGGCAATGGAAACGATATGATTCCATCATCAGCAAGTGCGCAACCACTTTATGTTTATAATGGATTAAATAACAAACCTATTTTAAGATTTAACACTTCACAAGATATAAAAAATGAAGTGAATTTTACCCCGCCATTTACTGTAATTTATGCAGGAAAACAAACGGGGCCGAATAGAGGCAGGGTTTTAAATGCTAACAACAACTGGTTGTTAGGTTGGTGGAACGGAAGTAAAAGTCAAGCTCATTTTGATGGTTGGGTTTCTGCGGAAGGGGGTAGTCCTGCTGATAATAATCCATATGTATATTCAGCAACGGGGACCGCTAGCGCTTCCACTATTTTTGAAAATGGGATTTCTAAAACCATAAGCACAAATGGAGGAACTAGTGGACCAGATGGTTTAAGAATTAATCAAGGTGAATCTTCAGATGCAGATGTTGCCGATATATTCGTGTTTGATTCGGTATTATCAGATTCAAATAGAGAAACCATTGAAAAAAGCTCTGCTTCCTATTACGATATTTATGGACAACTAATGGTTGCCGGTGAAACATTTACAGTCAGTCCATCTGAAACGACCACCTATCAAGTTTCAGGTTATTCTGCGAATGAAGGTTGTTCTGTTTCTAGTAACGTAACAGTAACCGTACTTAACAATCCAAATTTAAGCAACTTTATTTCAAAGACAAGAACCTATTTTGATGATTCTTATTTGATTGTGCCTCCTAGTACTTCCAGTACAGGTAGTATTAACTATACCAGTAGTAATACCGCTGTAGCAACCATTACTGGTACGACTGTCACTATAACTGGAGTAGGAACCACCACGATTACAGCAACGCAAGCGGCCAATGGGTCTCATTATGGAGATACTATTAGTACGACTTTGACAGTAAATAGTGTTACGGTATTAACAAAAAATGGAGAAGTATCGACTAGTGATTTCAATTATACCAATAAAAATGGGGTATTATCTTCAAGTAATTCATTAACTAAATTTGGTCAAATAGTTTCTACTAAATCAAATGATGGATTATCAGCAGCTTCAGCGGGATTAAGCGCTTATCAAATTAAACAAGATTATCCAGCGGCTACAGATGGTTTATATTGGATTACGAACCCAAATATAAATGGAGGAACTCCTTTCCAGATTTATGCTGATATGACTACAGACGGTGGAGGCTGGACTTTGATATTATGCAATAACGATGTTTCGGGATGGAATGGAAGTAATGCTATTTTAAGGAATGAAACGGCTCCAACGATTAACGGACAATATTCTATTGTAGCTTATGCAGATTATATCAAAAGGAGTAGTAGTGGTTTCCAATATATGATTGATGCAACAACGCGAGGGAGTTGGGGAGGAATTTGGACAGCAAATCAAGCATATAGTTTTGTGAACACTTCAAATACTCAAACAGATATTACATTAAATACTCAATTTGATTCCTGGACATATAATGGTAGTGGAATTGAACAAATAATGCCCTGGTATTCACCCGCTAGTTGTGGAGCTATTACTACAAGTACTGATCCTAATGGAGATTGGTGGGGAACTTTAGTATCTACTTGTGGTTTTAGTCCTGCACCATGGTTAGGTTGTTGTGGCAATCCAAACCCTGGGATTATTTGGTATTGGGTCCGATAATAGGTGTCGAATTATAATTGTTTAATATATAGCTGTTTATATTCTAAAAAAAAAGGTTCAGCTTCATTTATAGCTGAACCTTTTTTAATTTTACATGAAAGATATTCTTTATACTTTTCCTAATGTATATAATTGTTCCATTGTAGGCGTTAAGCTTCCGCCTTTAGGCTCCAGCGTAATTCCAAAAGCTTCCGCTTCCTTGGCATTATTCACCGCAAATAATTTTTGCTCGTTAGAATCAAAGTCTTCCAGTAATCCGATACTTGTTGGAGTCAACGGGCTTAATTTCAATGCCCAAACCTGATACACCATACCTTCCGGTGGTTCTGGTAAACCTGCTGCATCAATATAAACTACTTTTGTTTCTTGATTCCAATATACTTTTGCAAAAGATTGAGGAGCTACTGCCTGTCCACCAAGTGCTACAACAGTATTTTTAGTGTCTCTTACAACCGCTAAACTGGTCTCGTTAGCTGTGTTTTTTAATTTTAAGACATTAAATTCTTTCTCTAATTTTGCTTTCTCAATTTCAGTATTGACCACTTGCGTGGTGGTTTCATTTAATTGATTGTATTGATATCCAATACCAACCAATAGTAGTATTGCTGCTGCCCAACCAATATATTTTGACCAATTGCCGGTAGGTTCCAACTCTATTACTTTAGCATGTTTGAGCTCTAGCTTAGCTTTAATTTTTTCATAATTAGCTACAGAGTGAAATGGTGAAAAGCTCGAAGACAATGCAACAATTGCTTTTTCAATTGCTATAATTTCATCGTTTATTTCTGGATTATTTTTCGCCATGGCGCTTACCTCTTCGTTTTCGGTTTCACTTAGTAAACCGTAAACGTAAAGCTCCAGGATTCCTGATTCTATATATTCTTTTATTTCCATTATACTTTCAAATAATTTCTTAAGTCATTAATACAATTTCTATTTTGTGTTTTTACCGTTCCTAAAGGAATGACCAATTCGTCTGAAGCTTCCTGTTGGGTATAGCCTTTAAAAAACAGTAAATCTATTATTTGGATACACTTTGGTTTCAGTCTTTTTACAAATTCCTGCAAACCTATAGCATCCATTTTGTCGGCAAGTTTAGAACTGTCTTCAAATAGATTTACGAAATTATCTGTAGTAAGGTTTTTTTGGCTGTTGTTAAAACTTTTAGAACGCAGTTTATCTATAGAAGTATTTCTGGCAATATTCAGAATCCAGGTGTAAAACCTTCCTTTGCTTTCATGATAAGAATCAATGTTTTTCCAGATTTTTACAAATACATCCTGAAGTACATCTTCTGCTTCTTCTCTATTTTTCACAAGAACATTAATAACCGAAAATAAACTTTTAGAATACATATCATATAGATGTGTAAATGCTCTTTCGTCCTTCTTATAAATTAATACTAACAATTCTTCTTGACTCATATACTTTATATTTTAACTATTACAAACTTATACATTCTTATTTACAAATGGTATATTTTATGATTGTCAACATCAAATAAAAATAAAAATAAAAACAGTTGTATTTTTTTTAAGTATTTAATCTGTTGATTTTAAATTGTTTAATTAATATTTTGATTTTTTATTATGATTTTTAAAACCAAACGAGATCTAATCCCGTAAATGCTTTTATAACCTTTTAATTTAAAACAAAATGAAAAAAACAAAAATGATTTTAGGTCTGTCGCTAGTGGCGATTTCGGGCTTAATTTTAGTAGCAGCGGATCACATTGATGCTCCAGCAACAATGTCTGGTGATGCAGGTGACATTACAGATGTTTACGCTTTTCAAGGACAAAACACAAGTAATTTAGTATTTGCCGTCAACACACAAGGATTATTAAGCCCAAATGCAACTGGTGCTGCTACTTTCAAAGAAAATGTGATGGTAGAAATCAATATTGACAACAACAATGATAATATTGAAGATTTAGTGATTCAAGCCATCAGAAAAGACGATAAGATGTATTTCTTTGGACCAGTTGCTCCGGGAGCAACAGGAACAACAAGTACGGTTAAAACTACTGCAGCTTCAGGAAGTGTTACAATATCATCTTATGGTACAGCTGCTTTAACTGCTGAACAAAACGGAATGAAATTTTTCGCAGGACCAAGAGACGATCCGTTCTTTTTTGATTTAGGTCAATTTAAAGCAATCCTTGGCGGAACGGCTACAGGATTTAATAATCCAGGAACAGACACATTTGCAGGAACGAATGTAATGTCAATAGTCGTAGAAGTTCCAAAAACAATGTTAGGAACTTCAAGCACATTAAATGTTTGGGCTGAGACTAAGAAAAAACAATAATTAATTTTATTTAAAACAAATAAAAACTTGAAATCGGAGATTCACGATTTCTAAAAACTTAAATACAAACATCATGAGTAAAACAAATAAATTCAAAATTATAACAATCGCGCTGGTAGCTGCAGTTGTTTCAGTAAACTGTGATAATGACGATTCAAATGGTGGGGATGTAACTCCAGATTTTTCTGGAACTTACGTTCAACAAGATCAAATGGCCAGACCGGCAATTAATACTGTGTTTGTTGCTGCAGGGGCACCAAAGGATGAATTCAATGCCGCTATTCCTTCCGCAATGGGAGCGAAGTACCAATCTATTTTTCAATCTAGATTAATGGCTTTGAATCCAGGATATACTGTAAATGCTTTAGGGCAAACTGCCGCTCAGTTGACAGGTCTTTTGGCTACAGATGTATTGGGAGTTTCTAAAACGGCACCAACAACTTTCTTTGACGGGACTAATGTTTTAACAGGGAGAGCATTGGCAGACGATGTAATTGATGTCGAGTTATTATTGATTTTTGGAGGACCGACAGGAGGTTCTAATCCAGGAGTTACTTCAGATAATGTTGATGCTAATGATAAAACATTTGGAGCAACTTTTCCATACTTAGCTTCAGCTTGGTAGTATTCTATAAAAAAAAGCAGAGTGTATGTAACAATCTTCGCTCTGTTTTTTTTTAACAAACAAACAAACAAACAAACAATTAGAGTATGAAAACTTTAAAAATAATCCCGTTTTTGGTTTTCACAATCCTATTCCTATTCGGTTGCGAGACTAAATCAGAACAAATTACCAATAAAGAAGACTATGCGAAGTATTTGAGTTTAAAAGACAATAAGTCAATAACTTTTGCTCACAATGAAATTGATTTTTGGCAGAAAAAATTTGATGCAGCTCCCAATCAAATTAGTTATTTGAGTCAATTGGCTGCCAACTACGGTGTGCTTTTCGAATATACAGGAGATATCAATCATTTATATAAGACAGAAGAATTATTGACAAAATCGAATGAAGCCTATGATTACTCGAGAGTTTCTACGGTTCGATCTTTGGCGAGAAATTATATCTCTCAACATCGTTTTAAAGAAGCGTTAGTACTTGCGAACAAAGCCTTAGCGATAGGTGAGGGCAAAAAAGAAACACAAAAATTATTATTCGATATCCAAATGGAGTTGGGGAACTATGCGCAGGCAGTTAAAAACCTTAATACCATCAGGGATATGAATAGTTTTGATTATTTGATTCGTTTGGCAAAATGGAACGATCATAAAGGCGACCTGGATACCGCAATAACATTTATGGAGAAAGCCAAAGGTATTGCTGAAAAAGATAATAATAAAGTACTTAAAATATGGTCTTACTCTAATTTGGGCGATTTTTATGGTCATGCTGGAAGAATTAAGGAATCGTATGAGAGTTACCTAAAAACTTTAGAAATTGATCCTAATTATTCCTATGCTTTAAAAGGTATAGCGTGGATTGTTTTCTCTAAAGAGCGAAATACAGAGGAAGCGAAGAGAATTATTGATGCTGTTGCTGCTACCCACAATACTCCTGATTTTTATTTGTTTAAATCTCAAATTGCTCATTTTGAGGGAAATAAAAGAGAGGAAATTAAAAATAGAAATGCTTATTTTTCTATGATGGAGAAAAATAATTATGGAGCTATGTACAACAAATACAATGTTTTAATATATGCAGATCATAAGCAGACAGCTCAAAAAGCATTAGAAATTGCTCAGATTGAAGTGGATCACAGACCAACTGCTGATTCTTATGATTTATTGGCTTGGTCCTACTTAAATTTAGGCGAAAATAAAAAAGCATTAGAAGTTGCTCAGAATCATGTGGTTGGAAAATCATTCGAACCGAAGGTACAATACCACTTGGCTGTTATTTACAAATCAAATAATTTAGCGCTCAAAACGAAACCTATTAAAGAAGAATTATTATCCAGTTTGTACGAATTGGGTCCCAATTTTGACAAAAAAGTAAATCAATTATAGTAGCGTTATGAGGAGTATCATTGTAGTGTTGATTACCCTTTTTGGGTTGTCTTCGTATGGCCAAATTCAAAAAGGTAAAGTTTTAGATAGTGATGGAAATCCTGTGGAAAATGCTTATTTAGTAAATATAAATTCTGAAAGCCATGCACATACCAATGAATTCGGACTATTTAGTATCGACAAAACGGTAATTGGAGATGTGATCAAAATCACTGCTTTAGGGTATAAAAAATCAAATTTCACAGTTGTGTCTTCGGATGATGTAATTATTTTGGAAGATGATATTTTTAGATTGAATGAAATTGTAATCCAACCGAAACTTTCGGCTATGAACGTCATTTCAAAAATTGATTTGCAAACGACTCCGGTAAATTCTTCGCAGGAAATTTTACGAAAAGTACCGGGATTATTCATTGGACAACATGCTGGTGGAGGAAAAGCGGAGCAAATATTTTTAAGAGGATTTGATATTGATCACGGAACTGATATTGCGATTTCAGTGGATGGAATGCCTGTGAATATGGTATCTCATGCACATGGTCAAGGGTATGCTGATTTGCATTTCGTAATTCCGGAAACGGTCGAGAAAATTGATTTTGGAAAAGGGACGTATTATGCCAACAAAGGGGATTTTGCTACGGCAGGATACGTTGCTTTCCAAACTAAAGACAAAATTGAAAAAAGTAGTATTGGTTTAGAAGTTGGACAATTCAATACCTTGAGAACGGTAGGATTGTTTAATCTTTTGGGTAACCAAAAAACACAAAGTGCTTACATCGCCACAGAATATATTTTGACGGATGGGCCATTTGATTCGCCTCAAAATTTTAATCGCGTCAATCTTTTAGGGAAGTATTCTGCTATTTTAAATGATAATAGTAAGTTTTCTATTTTGACTTCTCGTTTTTCAAGCAAATGGGATGCTTCAGGTCAAATTCCACAACGTTTGATTGATAATGGAACAATATCCAGATTTGGGGCTGTTGATGATACAGAAGGAGGAAGTACATCCCGTACTAATTTTAGTGCCAGTTTGAGTAAGCCAATTGATGATAATACCTTTTTGAAAGCTAACGCCTTTTATTCGAATTACCAATTTGAACTCTATTCTAATTTTACTTTTTTCCTGGACGATCCAATTAATGGCGATCAGATTAAGCAGAAAGAAAATAGGGATATTTACGGAATGAACGTGGAGTTGAATAAGAAAACAAAACTAAATGATATAGATGTTCTGTTGCAATTTGGTGGAGGTTTTCGTGCGGATGCAGCTACAGATACAGAACTTTCTCATACGTTAAACAGAAAAACAGTTTTAGAAAATAAAAAATTAGGAGATATTGATCAGTCTGATATGTTTTCGTATTTGAATTCAGAATTCAACTTTGGAAAATTGATGATTAATCCAGCGATTCGATTGGACTATTTCAAGTTTAATTATAAAGATAAGTTGACCACAGATTATAAAACACAGTCGGAATCTAAAGTCAAATTTTCTCCAAAACTGAATTTTATTTATTCACAAAATAACAATTTGCAGTTTTTTATAAAATCAGGAATTGGGTTTCATTCGAATGATACTCGAGTAGTAGTTCAAAATAACGGAAAACAAATTTTGCCCACTGCCATTGGGACCGATGTAGGTATGATTTGGAAACCGTTTCCAAAGTTAATTGTTAATTCGGCTTTATGGTATTTATTTTTGGAACAAGAGTTTGTTTATGTAGGGGATGCAGGGATTATTGAACCTAGTGGAAAATCAAAAAGGATGGGAGCTGAACTGGGATTGCGTTACCAATTGAACGATTGGCTGTATTTTGATGCTGATGGCAATTATACCTATGCCAGAAGTATAGAGGAACCAAAAGGACAAGACTATATTCCATTAGCACCGGATTTCACAACAACTGGTGGATTAAGTTTTCAAAAAATAAATGGTTTCTCAGGAGGACTACGCTATCGTTATTTGAAAAGCCGTCCGGCTAATGAAGACAATTCTATTGTTGCCAAAGGCTATTTTATATCAGACTTGAATGTTAATTATCAATATAAGAGTATCAATTTTGGAATAGCAGTAGAGAATATTTTTGATACAGAATGGAACGAAACACAATTTGCTACTGAATCCAGATTGCAAAACGAGGCAGAAAGTGTTGAAGAAATTCATTTTACTCCGGGAACACCCTTTTTTATGAAAGGAAGAATTACTTATACTTTTTAAGATAGTTATTAAGAATTGTTGTTTATTTGTTTGGAAGCCTGGTGTTTTTTATAATATCAGGCTTCTTTTTAACTATGGTTTAACCAAAATAAATTTTAAAGCAACAATTAATTGTTTTATTTTTATAAAAAATTTCAAATATGAAAAATTTAGTATTTATTGCCACATGCGCCTTAATCTTATTTAGTTGCCAAAATCGGGCACAGGATAAAAAAACTGAAAAGAGTATGAATACAGCATCAGTAGCCAAAGAAAATATTTATCAATTTAAAGTAGAAGATTTATCAGGAAACGTTTTTGATTTTGCTTCTTTAAAAGGTAAAAAAGTAATGGTGGTTAATACGGCTTCAAAATGTGGTTTGACTCCACAATACAAAGGTTTAGAAGCATTGTATAAAGAATACAAAGACAAAGGATTCGTGATTGTAGGATTTCCAGCAAATAATTTTGCTGCGCAGGAACCGGGGACTAATGAAGAAATTGCAACTTTTTGTCAACTGAATTATGGAGTAACTTTTCCAATGATGGATAAAGTTTCCGTAAAAGGGGATGATATGGCTTCTATTTATCAGTTTTTAACTCAAAAATCTAAAAACGGATTGCAAGATTCAAATGTAGAATGGAATTTTCAAAAATACTTAATCAATGAAAAAGGAGAATTGGAAAAAGTAATTGCTCCAAAAACATTGCCTACAGATCCTGAGGTGGTAAACTGGATTAAAGCATAATCATCAATACTACTAAAATAAAAAAAGCGATTTTCGGAAACTGAAAATCGCTTTTTTTATTTTAGAAACATTTTAAAATTTTTCATTTTTGAATATTGCCGCAACAGCCGCTTCATAATTTCGAATACTCTGCGCTTTTTTTATTTGTTTTAATACTTTATGTGGATTTGAAAATGTAGTAGAAAAGTATTCCCATAAATGGTACATCTTTAATAAAATATGGGTTGATCCAGATAACGACTCGCTATATATAGCATACAAGGTGTCGTGAAACGCACTGAATAATTCGATTTTATTTTCAGGGTACTCTGAAGTGTTGTTTTTTATCATACCTGGTAAAAAAGGATCAGAAATTAATCCCCGCCCAATCATCCAGTGGTTTATCGAGGGAAAGCGTTCTTGCATTTCATGAAATTTAGCCACCGAAGTGATGTCGCCATTGTAATACAGTTTATGAATAGTGTTGTCAATACAGTGTTGAAACGCATCTAAATGTACACCACCTTTATAAAGTTGCTTCCCAATACGGGCGTGTATCGCAATATTCTTAATAGGATAGGTATCTAAAATAGGCAAAACATCAAGAATTTCTTCACTGTTTTCATAACCCAGACGCATTTTCATAGACACAATAATGTCAGATTCAGAATGTGCTCGATTAAGGATGTTGTTGATTCTTTCCGGGTTACTGATAAGACCAGAACCCATGCCGGATTTTGTAACCATTGGATAAGGACATCCTAAATTCCAGTTTAATTCCTTATATCCCAGTTCTCGAACGTATTTCGCCACAAATAAAAACTCATCGGCATCGTTCGTTATGACTTGTGGAATTACCTCTAAGCCAATATTGTTTTCAGGGAGCAGGTCTCTTTCATAAGAAGGTTTGATTACCAGTTTTCCGTTTAAACGGATATAAGGCGAGTAATAGGTGTCAATTCCTCCAAAATACTTGTTTTGAGCATTTCTAAAGCGAAAGTCAGTAAATCCCTGTAAGGGCGATGAGAGTAAGGTGTAATTCATGAAAATTTAAGTTGTGCAAATATACGATTCTTTACACGGTTCTGATTTTCTTGAAGCAATTATGTTTTTTGTGCTGAAAATCAATTTTCTATTTAAGAATCAGTTGCATAAAAACTAAATCCAGCCAATGATCAAATTTGTAACCTACTTCACGAATAGTGCCGACCACTTTGAAACCAAATTTCTCATGAAAAGCGATGCTTCCTGAATTCTCAGCATCAATAGCGCCTATCATCACATGATACCCTTGTTCTTTTGCCAGTCGAATAAGTTCAGCCAAAAGTAATTTTCCCACACCTTTTCCAATAAATTCCTGAGCGACATAAACGGAATGTTCTACGGTGTATTGATACCCTATTTTTTGTCTAAATTGACCATAGCTGGCGAATCCGATTGCTCCATTTTCAAACTCAGCCACAATTATAGGTAAGTTTTTTTTCAATTTGTCTTCATACCATAGTTTCTGGGTTTCAAAATCGTGAGGCTCATAATCATAATTAGAAGTACTATGAAGTATTTCGTGATTAACGATTTCTAATATTGTATCAATATCAGAAAAAACAGCGGGTCTTATCTTGATTTCCATGAAAAGTATTTTACTTCAAAATTAAGAAAACTATTTCAGATTAGAGAAAAACCTTTGCAACTTTGTATCTTTGTTGCTTTGAAACTAAAACAATGATTTACCCCAAAATACCTTTAGCGCAAAGCATCATTCAGATTTGTTTGGCCAAAGGAATCACCACCATAATAATTTCTCCAGGTTCACGGAATGCCCCACTAACGATTGGTTTTGTGAGCAATCCTGCTTTTCAATGTTATAGCATTGCTGACGAACGTGTGGCTGCTTTTTTTGCACTTGGAATTGCGCAGCAAACAAAACTGCCAGTGGCTTTGGTTTGTACATCAGGTTCTGCTTTATTGAATTATTATCCTGCTTTTGCTGAAGCATTTTACAGTCAGATTCCTTTAATAGTGCTGTCTGCCGATAGACCACAAAGTAAAATAGATATTGGTGACGGACAAACCATTCGGCAGGAAAATGTGTTTATAAACCATTCTTTATACAATGCGAATTTAAATGAAGTTGCTTCAAAAGCAAATGATTTCAAAATAAACGAAGCGATAGATTTCGCTTTGCATAAAAAAGGACCGGTTCATATTAATGCGCCATTTGAAGAGCCTTTATATGAAACCGTTTCAGCGCTTTCAGTGGATGTAATGGTTAATCGTTTTGCGAATTTAAATTCATTGAGTCCTATTGAAAATATTTCGGAGTTTGCTGCCATTTGGAACGATTCAACCAAGAAAATGATTTTGGTAGGTGTGAATGAACCGAATTCGATTAACGAAAAAACAATCGCTGCATTGGCTGAAGATGAATCGGTTGTTGTTATGACGGAAACTACATCCAACTTGTATCATTCTTCCTTTATAAATAATATTGATACAATAATTACTCCTTTTACCAATGAGGATTTTGAGGAGTTTCGTCCTGAGATTTTAGTGACTTTTGGGGGAATGATTGTTTCTAAACGAATCAAGGCTTTTTTGAGAAAATACAAGCCAAAACACCATTGGCATATTGATACTTTAAGAGCGTATGATACTTTCAGTGCACTGACGAAGCATTTCGAAGTTAACCCAAATACTTTTTTCGAAGCATTTTTACCTTTGACTAAAGGGGTGAAAAGCAATTATTTTGAGAAATTGGAAGCAGTGAAGCTATTGAGAAGGCAAAAACATGAAATGTATTTGGCAAAGATTAAATTTTCAGATTTTAAAGTTTTTGAAAAAGTGATTCAAAGTTTGCCAACAAACAGTCAATTGCAAATTAGTAACAGTTCGGCGATTCGTTACGCACAACTAATAGCTATTGACTCTTCGATTGAAGTATATTGCAATCGTGGTACCAGCGGAATTGACGGAAGTACTTCTACGGCTATTGGTGCAGCTGTTGCCAATGAAAAACAAACGGTTTTCATAACGGGTGATATTGGATTT
Source organism: Flavobacterium rhamnosi (assembly GCF_048286515.1). Lineage (NCBI taxonomy): Bacteria > Pseudomonadati > Bacteroidota > Flavobacteriia > Flavobacteriales > Flavobacteriaceae > Flavobacterium > Flavobacterium rhamnosi. The sequence continues at coordinate 14,128 of NZ_JBLVPS010000041.1, forward strand.
TTGTATGACAGCAACGCTTTGTGGAATAGTTATATCCCGAAAAACTTCAAAATAATTTTAATAAATAACGGTGGTGGCGGAATATTTAGAATTTTACCTGGGCATGAGGAAAGTCCTGTTTTCAATACTTTCTTTGAAACATCACATTGTCTTACTGCAGCGCATTTGGCTAAAATGTATGGTTTTGAATATAGTATTGCCAGTGATGAGGCAAGCTTAGAAAATAGCCTGGTCGCATTGTATACTCAAAATGAAAAACCAAGTATTTTGGAAATTTTCACACCAACATTAGACAACGATAGAATTTTGGCACAGTATTTTAAAGAATTAGTTTAATTGTTTTATTTATTCGTTAAAATGCATGATTAAATGCTTAAATTTGAGAGAGTTAATATCTATTAATTAATTATTAAACTTTTATTTATGAGTGCAAGAGACGAATTAATTGTAAAGTATGCTGCCGATTTGAAAGACAAATGCGGTGTTAATCCTGACATGGATTTGTTGACAAAAGTAACTGTCGGTTGCGGTCCGTCCATTTATAATGCAGATTCTGCTACGGTAGCAGGAACTCAACAAACTGAATTAGACACGGTAAAAAACAATTTTCTAATTAAAAAATTAGGACTTGCCGATGGAGCTAATTTGGATGCAGGAATCGATGCAGTAATGGAAAAATATGGGCGCTCGAATAAAAATAAATACCGAGTTGTGGTTTACTACTTATTGACTGTTCATTTCAAGAAAGAAAGTGCTTATAAGTAGTAGATAAATATAAAAATGAAAAGTGCCTTTGTTGGTACGAGTGGTCGGAAGAAATTTCGACCACTTTACGTTTTAAATACTTTGTCAGGATCCCCTCCTGAAAGTATGATCATTATTACCGTAATAAGCTCTCTTAATTCCATAACAAAC
>NZ_JBLVPS010000042.1:0-12564 GCF_048286515.1 Flavobacterium rhamnosi
ATTCATTCTTGCCAATAATCCTGCACTTATTCTTGCTGATTATCGTGCACTATTCTTGCCAATTATCCTGCACTCTTAATTGCCAAAAATCGTGTACTTTTATTTACCGTTCACAACCTTAAGTAATTAAAATAAACATATAATAAAACCCATTCCAAAAGTTATAGTTTCGATTGATTTTAGAGGTAAAGAACCGCAGGTTGGAGAATTGATAAAATCCATTATTAGTTTGTAGTTCTTTAGAGTACCGAAAGAAACACCTACATTCAAATGGCCAAAAAAACAGGTAAAGAACATTTTTTATTGTACGCCCTTTGATTTTTTTTTGAATATTTTTTTGTCAGTTACATAAAACACATCCTTTATCTGAATATCCATTTTTTTTAGCATAATCTAAACATTCTGCCTTAGATCCGAAACAAGGATTGAAATCCAAACTATCAACTGTCCAACGCCCAGTATTTGCACATTTGCCACAAAATTTAAGGTCAATATCTCCAACGAAAGTATCACTACTACAACTTAATAGAATAATAATGAAAAATACAATTATAATATATTTGTCTCTTTTCATATTTAAAAAATCAAATAAAACCCTTATTTTCAACACATTAAAGATACTGAAAAAAAAATTTTTTATTGTGCATAATAAGAAATAGATTTTTTAATTACAGGTAAAAAGTCATTTTCTTATCCACTGATTTGTTCAAATACTTATTTTTCCGTTTTGCCATTCTCTTAGAAACCTACAAAAGACAATAAATATACTTGTTGAAGCTGGTAACTCCTGATTTGTTTTGACAGATTGCCGAAATACTCTGATATAATTGATCGGATTACAAATAATACAATTGCACTTAAAACACCTCCTAAAATGGAAGCAAAATTATTCAAAGAATTGTTTATTTGATAGTATTTCCTATTGTATTTAGATTTATAACAACTGGGCTAGGTAAAACTTTTTTACAAGAGCCTGCCATCCCAAATATAATCCTCTTGCTCTAGTAAAATAACTTTTGAAGAGAATAAAGGATGAGTCATGTTTATTACATAATTACTCTCCTGTGGAATTAATGCTGATGGCACTTTTAAGACTAAGGTTTCTTTTTCTTGATACCAATTTGATCCTAGTTCTTGAAGAACGCTATAAGCCTCCATTTTTCTCCAATTGTTCGGCAAATTACTTTCCCTCACCTCTTTTATCAATCCTGGTTCCTCTGCAATAGAAATAACCATAAGCTTATATGGTATTGTGATTTCTATTGCTGCCCTATGAACGATAAGTTCAAGTGTTGAGAGCGAACGGCTACAACCGGTATAAATCACATATTCATTTTCCTTATTCCATCTGTTTTCTGTTCCTGATGCAGTCAGTTTTCTTGAATATTTAGCGCTACTTATTCGATATACATTCATAGCCTAAATGTTATCGCCAAATTCCATAGCAGTTAGACGATCGTCAATTATTTTAATTCCGGTGATAGTCCCTAAATAATCTTTAGGAGCTTTGTTATATAAATAAAAATTGGGAGAAATTAACCATTTATCAAAATTCTCACTTGTCTCAAAAACCTCTTCTCCATGTTGATATAATGCAAGCAACAAAACAACATGTTCTTGTGTATTCTCTTTGGACAAAACTCCCTGCTTTCTATAAGTTTGATATGTTTTAGTGCTAATATGCAACCAATCAGAAATTATACTATCATTCAAGGTCGAAACGGATTTCAATGCATTAAAATAGGCAGAACCTATTATGTTTTCCTCTAAAAAATAACGTACGGTTCTGGGATTCCCAATTTCTGGAATTTCAATCTTTATCGCATTTCTTACTCTTACTGAAGTCGCCATGATTTTGTTTTTAACCAAATTTACGTAATTTTACAGAACGCTACAAGTAATTTTACCAATATCATAACATTTCCTTTTCCTTAATTAAAAGCCTATCCACACACATTCTAAAACTTCAGGATCTCAAACTATTAAAATAAAATTATCATTCCGAACTAAAATTCTTTTTCTTTGCAGAGGTACTCAGAGACGGGCGATTAACCAGAAAATTGTATCAATCTAAAATAGCTCAAAACAAAACCGACATAAACGTTTAAGAACATTGGCAAGGAATGTCGTAACCAAATCACCCTTTAATCTGTCGCAGCTTGAACAGGAGTCTAGTGTTAATTTAAAAAATATAGTATAACTAAAATTCCTACCGATAAACACACTGCCATAATGAAAAAAGTACCGATATAAAGAAATATTTTATTGTTTTTATTCCCTACTTTAATCCATCTATTGTTTCGTTCTACTTGTTCAATCCTAATCATTACTGCTGTATTAAATTCCTTAGACATACCGATTAACTGACGCCTATCATTTTTACAAAGAAACAAGGATTGCACTTGTTTCACAATACCTACTTTCAGTGATATTTTGTTCTTTAATCAACATAGGCAATTCTATTGTTTTACAATTAACTAAAACTCAAATTCCCCACTCGCCTAATCAACTTAAAAAATTGGTTTTTAATAAATCATCACAAAAAAAGAATAAACCTTATGTCTTTCTTTTCAAAATAGCGGTAAAAAAAAGCGCCCGACTGGACGCTTTTGCATTTTAATTTCATTAATTATTTCATTAATTGCTGTAATGGCTTGAACTGTTCTAGATCAATATTTGATTTTTGTAATACGCTTATCATGTTCATGATGTTAGTAGGATTCATGTCTTTACCCAAAACACGTACAACAGCAAAACCCGTTTCTTTTTTGTTAGCAAAAAAAACAAGCTCTTCAATCTGTTCATCAGAACCTACATAACTCACCAAAGCTCCTTCTTTCCCAGAACTAAACTTCATTAGCAGTTGATACTTTTTATCCTTCAGAATCAGATTAACTTTAGCACGTTCCTCTTCAAACTGCACCTTGTTTGCATCATTAACTTTAAAAGCCAGAACATTCATCTTATCAAAAGATTCCAAAGCAGTTTTTTGCTCCGATGATAATTTTGTTTTATTCACATTCAATAGCTCCGGAGAGACATCCAATGCCACAAAGTTTTTGTTTTCTGTATTTTCTACAAAGTATTTCTGCAATGTAGGTTCTGAATTACAACTGAACAAAAACAAGCTAAAGAGCAGCGTGATGCTGTAAACAGCTTTCATTTACTTTTTACCTTTTGTAGCATGCTTCAAATCGTCACCACCCGGAATTCTCATTTTGTCGGTAAGAATAGAAATCTCACTCAAATCGAAATCACCTGTTAACGACATTAAGACTGTGTCATCGTTTTTAGCTCCTTCAATAAACATCAACAACTCTCTTATTTGAGAATCTTTCGCCCCTGATTTTACCAGAATTTTGATGTTTTTTCCACTATCATTTACACGCATCAATTCTTCCAGACCAGCTGTCTTTACATACTTATCAGCGGCCACTTTCATTTCTCCTTCTACTCTGGTACTTTTGGTAGTAAACACTTTTAAGTTGTCTAATTTTTTTATCAAATTCAGATATTGCTGCGTCTCTTTATCGGAGGTATCCACTTTTACTTTACTCATCAAGTCAAACATTTTTTTGTTGACAATGATTGAAGTAACACCTTCTTGTCCGTCAAATCTATCGAAGGCCGATTGTGCGAAAAATGGACTTGAAACTAATACTATTACTACTGTTATTATAAACTTCTTCATTTTTTTTATATTTATTATTGTTTAAAAATTAATTCTTTTGATTTTTGATATTCTTGAATGTAATATACACTTTCTATGCCAACGTTTACGTTATCCGATAATAATGCTAATGCTTTTTGGGTTTCTTGAAGAGCGACTTCAGGATTGTCATAGGTTCCTAAATCCTGTTTCTTACTTGCACTTTCATTATTATAAAACACGTACGTTCCAATTCCCAGCAAAACAACGACTGAAGCTGCAATAGACAACCACCCAACATTATGTTTTTTAGATTGTAGTGGAATTTCCTGCTTTAACATTTGTTCTTTTGCGTGAGAGAAGTAACCAAACATAGGTTTGTATTGCTCTAAATGCTGCGCAACATCAATTGAAGAAAAATAATTACGTAATTCATTTTCTTCTGCAATACTGGTTTCTCCCTGAAAGTATTTTTCTAAAAGTATTTCTATTTTATTTAATTCCATAGCTGTGTGTTTTTGTCATGCTTTCCCGTATCGTTTTCCTTGCTCTTGAAAGTGCTACTCGAATAGCGGTTTCATTCATATTCACTATTTCCGCGATTGCTGCAAATTCATATTGCTCTATGTCTCGCATTTGTATTAATAAGCGTTGCTGTTCCGGCAATTGGTTTATTATTTTTTCAACCCAGTTTAAACTGTCGATATCTTCTACTTTTCGATCCAGACTCGGTTGGCTATCCGTAAAATTATTGTGAACGATTTTAATATTATCCGCTCTTTTTGATTTTAATTGATCTAAACAATAATTTTTAGTCATTGTCATTGCAAAAGCTTCTATACTATTAAAGCCGTTTAAACCTTCTTTTTTACTCCATAATTTCACCAGAACTTCCTGAGTTGCATCCTCTGCCTCTTCTGTACTTACTAGCAATCGTTTTGCCAGCCTGAAGACTTTATCTTTGAACGGAGAAATCAGCAGCACAAACTCATTTTGGTTCATAAAGAGTACTTGTTAAAGCGGTTATACAATAAAGACGATTCATGATTCTTTTTGTTACAAAAAAAACAATAAAATAAAAACTAAAGTTAGTATTTTTACGTTTATAAAAGATATTGAATCCCAAAACATGAACAGAACATACCTACTTTGCCTTTTATTCCTTTTATCCGTTTTTACTTTCCAAAGCTGTCAGGACAATGATGATGTCGCGGCACCTGTAAATTTAGACATTCATGACTTTATCTGGAAAGGCTTAAACCAATACTATTTATGGCAAGCTGAAGTCCCGAACTTAGCGGATGATCGATTTGCGAATCAAACAGCCTTAAATGCTTTCCTAAGAGAATACCCTGCTCCCGAAGATTTGTTTGATGCTCTGAGAGTAAATTCTTCAATTGACCGATTCTCTTGGATTGTCGATGATTATCTGGAACTGGAAGGAGCGTTGCAAGGTACCACAAAAAATGATGGTATGGATTTTCAATTAAGCTACAAACCCAATAGTACAACCGAGATATTTGGTTATGTTCGTTATATTATTGCAGATTCGGATGCAGCTACTAAAGACATCAAGCGTGGTGACCTTTTTACTGCTGTAAACGGTACACAACTTACCATAAGCAATTACCAAAGCTTATTGGCCGCCGAAAATTACACATTGAATATGGCGGAACACAATGGGACTACTATCGTCTCTAATGGTAAAACGGTAGCTTTGACAAAAACAGTCTTATCCGAAAATCCAATTTTAATCAACAAAGTGATAGCATCTGGCACCCATAAAATAGGGTATTTAATGTACAATGGATTTTACGCCAATTATGATGCTAAATTGAATGAAGCATTTGGTTCACTTAAAGCCCAAGGGATTACCGACTTGGTTTTAGACTTGCGTTACAATGCTGGTGGTTCTGTTCTTACTGCAACACGATTGGCCAGTATGATAACGGGGCAATTCACCGGAGAGGTATTTGCAAAACAACAATGGAACGCTAAAATCAACTCCTATTTTGAATCGGAAAGTCCAGAATCTTTAAAAAACAACTTCACTGACAAAATTGGAAGCACTACTATTAACAGTTTAAATTTAACCAAAATTTACATTCTGACTACCAAAAGCACTGCATCGGCAAGCGAATTGGTTATTAACGGATTGAAGCCTCATATTAATGTAGTACAAATTGGCGATGTGACCACCGGAAAAAATGTTGGATCGGTTACCCTTTATGACTCCCCTACTTTTGGGACAGAAAACAGAAATCCCAAACACCGATATGCAATGCAGCCTATTGTTTTAAAAATAGTTAATTCGGATGGTTTTGGTGATTACTACAATGGATTGCAACCTGATTATCAGCTGAAAGAAACCTTGAGCACTTTAGGAATTCTTGGTAACACTTCAGAACCATTATTAAGCACGGCAATTGGAAAAATTACAGGAACAGGAAAAATGCTAAAACAAAGTACAGGAAAAGAGTACAATTATTTTAAAGATGCCAAATCTATTAAAGGTCTCCAAAATCAAATGTACATTGAGAAAGCACCTGAGGGACTTTTAAAAGCGTTGAAATAATATAGAAAGCACAATACTAAAAAGCCGTTTTTTAAGTTTACACCTAGTAATCAACCCTTTAAACCATACAATATGAAAAACAGCACTAAAGTATTTTTATTCGTAATTACAATTATTTCTTTTTCATTTGTAGGGCCTACCCCAGAGCCAAAGAAAATAAATGTAGTAATTGACGCAAGTCATGGCGGGCATGATTTTGGAGTAACCTCTAATGCTATTACTGAAAAGCAAATTGTAGCGCAAATCACTAAAAAAATCAAATCCTCAAATAACAATGTTGTGATTCATCTCACTAGAAATGAAGATACGTTTTTATCCCTTGAAGAAAGAACGGATTTCATTAATAAAATTAAACCGGATTTGGTTATATCGCTGCATGTAAATGCAAGCTTAAATAAGGAAACATCCGGCTTAGAATTTTATGTTGCAAAAGAGACAGAATTTTTTATAAAGTCAAATGAAATTGCAGCAAAATTAAATGATAAATTTTCAGAGAATACAAATTTAAAAATGTTAGGTATCAAAAATGGTCCGTTTTATATTCTAAAAAAATCGGATGTACCAGCTGTAATTATTGAACTAGGTTATTTAACCAATGAAAATGACAAAAAATATCTGATCGATGAAAAAGAACAAAACCGAATGGCACAATCCATTTCGGAATTCATTTCAGATATGAACTAAAAACAACAATTAAAAAGGTTTTCAGCGATGAAAGCCTTTTTTCATAAGACCTCTTCAATTCAAAACCATCCTTTTTTATACAAAAAACCCGTCCAAATTATCGAACGGGAGTTAAGACTAAAACTAAATATTTAAAATTTTTAGAATAAGAAATTCAAACCTAATTTAAAATTTCTTCCTCTTGTGCTGTATCCTCTGGTTTCAATAAAGTCGTTATCCAGAATATTATCAGCAGCACCAAAAACATTCAATCTGTTTTTGATTAATTCATAACGAACATTGGCATTCACTATTTGATACTCTTTCAAAACTTCAGAGTTTAAAACAGGATCATAAGTGGGTGCTGGATAAGTCGTATACTCAAAATACCTATCCGACACAAATTGATAGGCCAGGTTAAAAGCAAGACGTGTCGTTGCTTGCACATCCACAGCAGCATTGACTTTATGTTTCGGATTTAAAATACGGGATTGTTTTTCTAATTCCGTAAAGGTATAATTTCCATTAAATTTTACTTTATCAGAAAAAGCATAAGAAATCATTGTTTCAAGACCTTTTGCTTTGTTTTTACCAGCTACATTAAAGTATTTATAAGTCATTAAATCAAAACCGATAGCATCTTGCTCTTCCCTTTGAAAAACAACTGCATTTAAAACCACTTTCTTATTTATTAAACTGACTTCAAAACCAGCTTCTGCTGTCGCATCTTTCTCTGGAGCTAGGTTTAAATCTCCATAAGGAGAGTACAATTGGTACAAACTCGGAGTAATAAATGCGGTACTATAAGAAGCCAACACCTTAAATGTTTCCGAAAAGTTGTACGATGGATTCACATTATAAACGAAATTATTTCCGAATTTACTATGAATAGTGTAACGCGCCCCGGCATTTAAGTTTAATCCAAAATCAGAATTATAAACGGCCGTAACATAAGGATCAATCATATTGAATTTTGCCATTTCAAATGTTATAGCATCATATTGGCTTGCGTTTGACATTTCGTGAAACTGAAATTGCGCTCCTGTAACGACAAACAATTGAGACACAATCTCATATTTATTAAAGGCATCAACATTGACACTTCTTGACTTTGCCTGGAACAAAGATTCATAACTAAAGATATCGCGGTTGATCACGTTTGCACTAGTATTAATTATCAATTCTCCTTTATTGTATTTATATTTTGGAGAAAAACCAATTCTGTATTGCTCGGAAAGGCTAAAATTCTTGAGATCATCTGAAAAAGAACCTCCATCAAAATCACTTTTCATTCTATCAAAATTGGCAAAGAAATCAAATGATAATTTTTCAGTTGGGGTAAAACCAATTTTCACTACAGAATTTAGTCTTGAAAAACTATCGTCTTCAAATTTAGTATTGGAATCTAATGGTTTTGCTTCTGAAATCCCTGTGGTTTCAGTACTATTCAGAGAGGCAAAATAATTAATTTTTTCAAAGCCACCGTTTATAGTAAAGCCCTGGTTGTAGTCCTGTACGCTATAGTCTGCTGTTTTAGCTGCTGTCTGTGTGCCAATATTCATATATGCATTTCCTGCAATAGCTTTTTTGCCTGCTTTTTTTAGGGTAATATTAATTACACCAGTCGCAGCTCCAGAACCATATAAAGTACTTGAAGCTCCTTTCATAATCTCAATACTTTCAATTTGCTCTACTGGAAGCAACCTCAAATCATATGATAAGCTAATCCCGGAAGCATCTGTAACAGGAACTCCATCAATTAAAATTAAAACCTGATGATTTCTTCCTCCTCGAATGTAAAGCCCCAAATCTTTACCAGAACGACTCTGATTTCCATTGATTTCAACGCCTGCCACTGTACTTAAAACGGAAGCTACCGACTGTCCTGCCTTTTTCTTCAAATCTTCGGCTGTAATTTTCACGATAACTTTTCCTGATTTTTCTTTTGGCAATGCAAATTTCGAATCGGAAACCACAACCTCATCAAGTTGTTCCGGCTCTTGTTGTTGCGCATACGTGTTCATTGCAAATAATAATGCAATCGCACCAAAGCGAATGAATTTTTTGTTCATTTTAAAAATGTAAAATTTAATAAATTGGGAGAAAAGCATAGAATGACCCATACCCAAACCTTTTTTCCCGAAAGTTTGATACTCGATGTAATAGGCAGGTCTCCTGGCTTGCGTCTTGTTGTTTACCTTCCCATTCGCAAAAGCAAACAGTGGTTTGTAGATAACAACAAGCTTTATAGCTTACAGTTGCGGGTACAGCTCAGGTTTTTTGATTTAAGATTAGAATTCTTGATTTACAATATAAATCTGAATCTAAAACTTGAAATCTTTTCCTGATTCCCTTTTAATGTCGGTTTGAAAAAACAAAACAACAACCTCAATACGGCGGCAAAGATAAAATTATATTAGGTTAATATCCTATTGTATTGCGAATTTTATAATTCAATTTTAATTACCGCTCCAAAATCAACCTTATTCGCAAAGGCATCTTTAAGAGGCAAATTCGTAATTTTACATAAAAAACTTCGGATCACCCCGGCATGTGCAACAATAATTACGGGCTTTGAAATTCCTGTTTTAAGCTCATTATTTATAAAGTGAACTACTCGCTTATGTAGATCTGTAAATGATTCTCCATTAGAAATACGAACGTTTACAAAATCAGTCATCCAGGGATTTAGTTCTTCGGGTTCAATAACATCCCATTTTTTCATTTCCCAATCTCCAAAATTCATTTCCATCAAGCGAGAATCCTGATATACCTCCGTAATTTCTGAATTGTTCTTTATATAATTTGCCAAAAGAACACAGCGAAGTAAAGGGCTGGAATACAGTCTTGCGTCTTGCGGTAATTGCTTCATGATAGATTGAAAAGAAGTATCGTAGGGCTCCATAATTTTCACATCCGATTGCCCGTAACAGACTCCTTTTTCACAAACCGTTTCGGTATGACGTACTAAATAAACTTCCATAATGCGATAACTGATACATAAAAAACCACTTCACAAACCTGTTGAGTAGCACCTAAACAATCACCCGTATACCCGTCAATCCATTTTTGAAAATAGCGTGCTAAAAAAAATCGTGTCAGAAAAACAGGCAATAAAACCAAAAGTAGCTGCCATTGAAAACAAGACAAAGCAACTATTGGAAGTAATCCAAAAAACAGTGCTCCAACCACCTCTCGCCAAGTAAAATTTTCAGCGATAGGCTTGCTTTTACTTGATATATCTTCCCGAGAATACACATGGGTAAATACAATTGAAATGGCTGCTAATCGACTTATTGAATGCGCAGAAACAAGCAGTAAAAACCAAACAAAATATACATTTAGATTCGTATTTTCTGCATTTTTAAAAAGTATGTCTGTGGACATAACCTTTACTAATAAAAGCAAAACAACGCCAATTGCTCCATAAGCTCCAATGGCGCTGTCTTTCATAATCATCAGGATTTTTTCTTTGGTCCAGCCACCTCCAAAACCATCGCAAACATCAGCAAAACCATCTTCATGAAAAGCTCCGGTAACTAAAATCGAAGCAATAGTAGCGAAAACGACTGCAATTTCAGGAGCAACTAAATAATTAAAAATACCATATACTCCAAAAGCCACGCTTCCTACAATCCAACCAATTAATGGGAAATAACGGGATGCTTTATTTAAATAATCTGGATTGTGATCGATATTCTTAGGACACGGAATCCTAGTATAAAACATTAATGCTGTAAAAAATATGTCGAATTCTTTTTTCATTTTTAGAATTATTTTTTTGATTTTATTGCTTGTGTGGCATCACTGCTATCGACTGCTGACCCCCGAACTTTCAAAACTGGCCATATCATTCAGGAAGGCGACTGCCGACTGAATTATCGGAAAAGCAATGGCACAACCCGTGCCCTCGCCCAAACGTAAATCGAGTTGCATCAAGGAACGAACTCCCAAATAATCTAATATTTTCTGATGTCCTTGCTCGGCAGAAGAATGACAAAAAATAGCATTTCTGGTAATGGATGGATTTTTTTTAAAGGCAATTAAAAAAGCGACGCTACAGATAAAACCATCGACAAGAATAAGCATATTTTCTTCTTTTGCCTGAAGCATTCCGCCCACCATCTGCATGATTTCGAATCCACCAAAATAAGCTAATTTGCTTTCGAAATCATCCGACCCCTGATAATTATCAATGCATTTTTTAAGGATATTAATTTTTTGAATCAACTTTTCATCGTCTACACCAGTGCCTTTTCCTACGCAATCTTGAATTGGCAATTCTAAAATTATACTCATTAAAACCGAAGCTGTAGCCGTGTTGCCAATACCCATTTCACCAAAACCAATACAATTACTTCCTTTTTTTGCAATAGCTGCAACAATTTCGCTTCCTTTTTCAAAACACAATTCAACTTCCGCTTTACGCATTGCAGCACCGTGGAAAAAAGAGTGTGTTCCCTTCCCTATCTTTGCCGAAATCAAATCAGTATTCATAGGAAAATCATAATTCACACCTGCATCAACAATAGCTAATTGGATGTTATTCTGTTTACAAAACACATTAATTGCTGCTCCACCAACCAAAAAGTTACTCACCATTTGCCGGGTTACATCTTGTGGATAAGCACTCACCCCGTGATTTGAAATCCCGTGATCCGCTGCAAAGACAACTATTATGGGCTTAATGATTTTAGGTTCTAAAGTTTGAAACACCACACCTATTTGTTTGGCGAGCACTTCTAAAATCCCTAATGAACCCGTTGGTTTTGTTTTTTGATCTATTTTATATTGCAAGGCATTTGCAAAAGCTGCAGCATCCGCCTCCCCTTCTTTTTTAGTATCAAAAAATACTTTCTCCTCCTTACTTTCATACAAATGGGTAATCTCGGCAACGAATGGAATTTCTTGTTTTTGTTTCCAATTGAGTTGTTGCAACATGGGTTGATTATCATAATTGGTAGCTGGTTTTCCCACACAAAAATACCCCAATGGTTCTATATTTTCAGGCAAACCCAATAATTTCTTGAACTGATAGTAATTCAATATGGAAACCCATCCCATAGAATAGCCCTGCTCGGTTAAGGATAGCCAGATATTTTGCGCCGCACAAACGGAACTAAACTTTACGGCTTCATTACTCCCAACCGTTCCAATGGTAAAATTATTTAAAACCGAACGATCATAACAAATAACCAACCCCAGCGGCGCTTCTTCTATTGCTTCCAGCTTAAGTGCTTTGTATTTCAGTTTTTGCTGTTCGTTATCGGTTTGGGCAGCTGCTTTTCTATCGTAATCTAAAAACAAATCTTTGATGGCTTTCTTCATTTCAGCCGATCTGATAAGATAGTATTTTGTAGCATCTGTCAAACCCACAGAAGGCGCCAAATGTCCCGCTTGCAGTGCTTTTTCGAGAACGGCATCCGGTACTTGATCCTCCGTAAAATGACGTGTGTCGCGACGGGCTTTTAAAATTTCATCTAAATAAGTCATTTTGAAATGATTTTGTTTTTATACTTCTTCCCAAACGATGAAACAATAATTCTCATAGCTAATCTTATTGACAACTCCTCCAGCTTAAGCGAGGAGGATTCTTGGAAAAAGCTTGCCTCAACAGGCTACTTTAGCTTCCATGAGAAATTGCCCTTTCTCCAAAATATTATTTGCGGCGTTTAGA
>NZ_JBLVPS010000043.1:0-12416 GCF_048286515.1 Flavobacterium rhamnosi
TGTCATTTTCTAAAGTGGCTTTGTATATTTTTATTAAAGTGATATTATTACCATCTTTTCCTTTTTTACCATCCATATAATTGTTTCGCGTGAAATACATGGTTTTTCCATCTTTTGTAAAAGCAGGAGTAGATTCATGGAACTTCGAATTTATATTTTTATCAAACTTTTGAGCTGCACCTGGAGCCATGTTATCTCCTAAATCAGCAGTGTATAAATTTGTAAAATACTGATTGGTCCATTTGTGTTTTCGCTGTCCTAAGCTTCCGGTGTCTCGTGCTGATGCGAACACAATTTTGTTGGAATACAGGGCTGTTCCATAGTCGGAATATTTCGAGTTAATCCCCGCATCTTCCACTTGGTATCTTCCAGAATTAGCTTTTATAGCCGCTAAGTAATTGGTGTTTTTTTTGAAAAGCTTTCCTCGTATATCATTTCCCGCTTTTTGATTAAATAGCTCCAACATCTCATTGGCCTTGTCATTTTCGCCAATTGATCTCAAAGACTGCGCATAACGGTAGTAATATTCCGGTTCTAAACCAGCCGTATCCATGGCAAATAGCTCACCATACCATTTAGCCGCTTTATCCAGGTCTGCATTAAAATAATAGGCATTGCCTAGTTTTTTAAACATATCAGCAGATTTATATCCTTTTTCGGCAACCCTTTCGTAGGTTTTTATGGCGTCAACATAAGCATAGTTGTCATATTTTATATCAGCCACAGCCAGCTTCGTTTTTTGGGAATAAATGTTAAAAGAAAAAACACTTACTATAGTTATGTAAAGAAGTAGATTATTTTTCATAATAATTGTTTTTAAAAGAATTTTGGTGTTGTGATTCTATCTTTAATTTTGATTTTTTTTCTTTGCCAGAGTCTCTGCTTTTTGTTTCAATTTCTCTAGTATTTCGTTGGCTTTATCCTGTTGACCAATAAATTTCAAAGAAGTTGCATATTGATAATAATATTCCGGTTCTAAATCGGTGGTATTCATTTCAAATAATTCACAATACCATCCAGCTGCTTTTTCCAACTCTGTGTTGAAAAAATAAGAATCGCCTATTTTTTTAAACAGATCTACTGATTTATAACCTTTTCCTGCGACCCTTTCATAAGTTTTTATTACATCTACGTAAGCATATTTATCATTTATTTTATCGGTTACATAAAATTTTGAATTTTGAGCATATCCCTTTAAAGAAAAAATAATTAGTATTGCTGAGTAAAGGAATATGTAGTTTTTCATAATACTTGTTTTAGAAGAATCTTGGAGTTGTAATTTTTTTGTTATTGCTGAATAATTCATATCGCAGGAAAATTTCATGTGAACCGGAATTATAGTTGTCTAAATTGGTCGTTTCAAAGTCATATCCATATCCTATATACAAACCTTCAGTAGCCTGAAAACCAACCATTGCACTCATCGCAGCACTCCACCTGTAAGCTAGTCCAATCACAAATTTTTCACTGAACATAAAATTCCCGGATACATCCACCTGAAGCGGTGCGCCTTCAACCATTTTGGTGAGAACTGCAGGCTTGAATTTAATGGAATTGTTCAGATCAAATACGTAGCCTGCAATCAGGTAGTAATTAATTTTTTCTTTAAAAATAGCCACTTCATTGTCATCATAACGATTGGATTCAATAAAATTAGGAATCGAGAACCCCACATAAGCCTTGTTTGAATGTAAATAGACTCCGGCACCGATATTTGGTGAGAATTTATTATTGTAATCATGCAAGCTAGGATCATCGTCAACAGGATTTAATCGCGTTACATCCAAATCAAATAAATTTGCAGTTGCTTTAATTCCAAAGGAAAGTTTAAAAGTCTCTGAAGTAGGAATGGTGTACGATAAATCAGCAGAGATGGTATTCTCATGAGTAGGACCAATTTTATCATTTATAATCGATATTCCTAATCCCAAATTATTTGCGTTTAATGGAGTATTCATAGAGACTGCATTAGTAACCGGCGCTCCATCAAGTCCTACCCATTGTGTACGATGTAATGCAAAAATACTCAAGGCACCTCTAGATCCTGCATAAGCAGGATTAATATTTATTGTGTTGTACATGTATTGCGTAAATTGAGCATCTTGTTGGGCAAAACTTACAATGGCTGTAAACATCAAAACGATAGAAAATAATTTTGTTTTCATAATAGATATTTATTATTTTAATTATCTATCGAATTCATTTATAAGAATCCGGCAGGTCAGTTGATAAATTGTATTACTGTTTATCATTCAGGAAATAGGGCTATTGCTATTCTCATTATTAACCTGAGGACATAAAGTCCTCAGGTACTGCAATTTTAGTTTTTAGTAAGGTATAAATACCCGTCTTTTTTATTGGTTAGCGTGTTTCCGGTGTTATCAAATGAAGTGTAGTTCAAGATATAATAGTAGGTGCCAGTAGGTAAACCAGAAGATTGACTAATGGTCGATCTACCTTCAGAGATACCTTTGAACGCTTTGCTGGTATTGTTATAACCACTAGTTTCAAAAACCAACACACCCCAACGGTTGTAAATTTCAACGGTGTTATCCGGGTAACAGATGTTATCATCGATATTATCGATTATGAAATTTTCATTGATTCCATCTCCATTTGGTGAAAAGGCATTGTGAACTACTATTGTTCCACATCCCAACACTTTGCAATCAAAGTTTACATTCATATTTACTATTAAACTTAGAGGGCAATCCCCACCACTGATTCTATATTCAAAAACATAGTCACCAACAGGTATATCTATAGGGGAGAAGATACTGCCTTGTAATGCAGTAGCATTAACTGCATCTGTCCAGGTCCATGTTCCGTTTGTTGCAGTACCCTGAGGTAATAAACTATTTAGATCAACGGTTGATGAGTCTGCATTACAGGCTGAACTTACTATTGCTACTCCACCATTGGCGACAGTTATATTTAGTATCTGAACAAATTTTGATGGATTTCCGCAAGCATCAGCAACATTCCATTCTCTAACAATTGAATAAGAATTTTGGGTTCTGTTAATAATATTCTCTGTAAATACTGCAGGAGAAACTGCGGAGCAATTGTCGGCAAATACAAGTTCAGGTTTGGCAGGAATCGCATCACAACCAACATCGATGGTTGCACTAAACTCGGTTGTCGTTGTAGGTCCCGTTGTATCTTGAATGCTAATTGTTTGTGCAGCTGTTGAAGCATTTCCACAAGTATCGGTTGCGGTCCACGTTCTTGTTACAGAATAGGAACCGGCACACTGACCATTTGTAGTTACGTCTGCAAAAGTCAAAGTTACAGCCGAACCACACGCATCAGTAGCAATGGCTTGCGCGAACTCTGGTATCCCAGGGCAAGATATAGTTGAAGCAGGAGGTAATGCGGCAATAACCGGAGCAGTTGTATCATTTACGTTAATGGTTTGAGATGCCGTTGAAGTATTTCCACAAGTATCGGTAGCATTCCAGGTTCTGGTTACAGAATAGGAGCTGGCACATGCACTATTTGTGGTTACATCTGTAAAAGTCAAAGTCACAGCGAGACCACAATTATCTGTAGCAGTAGCCGTAGCGAACGTAGGTATTGCAGGGCATGAAATGGTTGAAGCTTCAGGCAATGCAGCAATAACGGGAGCAGTTATATCAGTTGCATTAATAGTTTGAGAAGCTGTAGAAGCATTTCCACATGCATCGGTAGCAGTCCAGGTTCTGGTTACAGAATAGGAACTGGCACAAACACCGTTTGTAGTTACGTCGTTAAATGTCAAAGTAAAAGCCGATCCGCATCCGTCGCTAGCTGAAGCTTGAGCGAACTCAGGTACAGCAGGACAAGAAATAGTTGAAGCTTCAGGCAATGCAGCGATAGTCGGTGCAGTTGTATCTTGAACATTGATTGTTTGCGCAGCTGTAGCGGCATTTCCACAAGCATCGGTAGCGGTCCAAGTTCTTGTTACTGAATAGGAACCAGGACATGCACCATTTGTAGTGACGTCTGCAAAAGTCAATTGAAAATCAGAACCACACGCATCGGTTGCCGAAGCTTGAGCGAATTCCGGTAGTGCAGGACAAGATATAGTTGAAGCTTCAGGCAATGCAGCGATAATCGGTGCAGTTGTATCACTTACATTAATGGTTTGAGAAGCTGTTGCGGTATTTCCACACGCATCGGTTGCGGTCCAAGTTCTTGTTACAGCATACGAACCGGCACATTGACCGTTTGTAGTGATATCTACAAAAGTCAATTGGAAATCAGATCCACACGCATCAGTTGCCGAAGCTTGAGCGAACTCAGGTACTGCAGGACAAGATACAGTTGAAGCTTCAGGCAATACAGCAATAACCGGAGCAGTTATATCCTGAACATTGATAGTTTGAGAAGCTGTCGAGGCATTTCCACAAGCATCGGTTGCTGTCCAAGTTCTGGTTACAGCATACGAACCGGCACATGCACCAGTAGTGGTTACATCTGCAAAAGTCAATTTAACATCAGAACCGCAATTATCCGTTGCAATAGCTGTTGTGAACTCAGGTGCTATAGGGCAAGAGATAGTTGATTCTTCAGGAAGTGTTGCTATTACAGGTGCCGTGTTATCAATCACGTTAATAATTTGTGAAGAAGAAGATGAATTGCTGCAAGCATCTGTAAAAGTCCAAGTTCTGGTAATAACAAACGAGTTAATACAGTCACCCTGAACAATAGTATCAATCCCTTGAGCAATGATTTCACCGCTGCAATTATCAGTAGCGGTAAGTGATGTCATGATTGGAACATCCCCAGCGCAAGCCACATTTACCGCTTCAGGAGCTATTGGAGCTATAGGATTAGTACTGTCTTGCACCTTAAATGTAGCTGAAGTGGAAGAAATATTTCCACAAGCATCTTTTGCTGTGAAAATTACTGGTACTTCCGTCGAACAATCGTTTGCAAGTGCATTAAAGTCATTGGACCAGGTTACAGCAGAACAATTATCAGAAGCGCTTGCTCCTCCGTTATTGGCTAACCAATCCGCAATGGAATTTTGATTGCCTTGACCATCACATTCAACGGTTATATTGGAAGCTGCAACAGTAATAACAGGTTTTGTAGTATCTTCAATAGTGATTACTTGAGTAAAGACTCCCGAAGGGTTGCCACAATCGTCTTCTACAGTCCAAGTATTAGTATAAGTACCAGCACTGGCACAACCTTCAGAAGGTATAAATGGTCCCCAATTTTTGAAAATATTGGTTACATCGGTATCGCAATTGTCTTTGGCTATTGGAAACATTGCCTGAGCAATTGTCAAAGCTTCATCATCAAGACATTCTATAGTAGTATTTAAAGCTGAAGCTTCCGTAATCCAGGTTGGCCCAGTTTTATCAACTATTTTAATTACCTGATTAAATTCAACTGTATTTTCACACGCATCACTAACAGACCAGTGTCGAACAACTACGCTATTATTTGGACATAAATTAACAGGCGTTAAACAAACCTCTTTGAAATAAATAGTACCAAGTTCCGTTCCATTTTTTCTTGCATAAATAAACCAATTCCCATTCATACTACCAGTAAGTTCTTCAAAACTGGTTACATATGAATTTAAACCAGTGATAGTATTTGTAGAAGAAAGATCTCCGTAGGGAGTAAAGTTTTGAATAATGTCAGTCGGTATAGGATTACTGTTATCCCATTTCGGATAAGCGGCACTATTGGGATAAAATACTGGTAAATACAATTCTGGATTACTTGGTGATGCGGTATCACAATTTCCACCAGAACAAAAAGGAGCTACTAAAACAATACCCTGACCACTTGGTGCAACTAAAGTAAATTCTACTCTGCCTTTTCCTTGATTTGCTTCAAAGGCCAAAGTAAGTTTTTCGATATTATTAGCCGTTAAATCATCAAAACCTGAAATGGTGAATGGGATATAATTACCAGTTCCAGTATTTATGGCTGTATAATCTGAGTTTCCAAAACAATTTAAGTCTACAAATGTAGCTTTTGCATTGGAATCGCAGAAGTCTTGCATATTTGTTACTTCTCCAGTTGAGGTTGTACTGATATCAGCAAAACAATTTTCATCGCTAATAAGTGTTATGTTAGCTGGAGGTATAAAAGTTGGTGGTGTAGTGTCCTGAACTTTTATTGTTTGAGTTTTTGTTGTTGAATTTCCACAAGCATCTATGGCCTTCCAAGTTCTTTTTAAAGAATAATTACTTACGCAATTACCATCGATACGTTCTTCACCAAGATAAGTTACGATTGGTGCAGGGTCACAATTATCTGTTGCAGTTGCGTTCGTTACCGTTCCAGATGATGGTAAATTATTGCATTCTACGGTTATATTTTCTGGGATAGTTAATACTGGTTCAGTATTGTCTATAACAGTAATAGTTTGCACATGTGTTGTTGTGTTACCACAGTCATCAATCAAACTCCAGGTACGCAAAATGATTTGCTCTCCTATACATGTTCCGTTTGCTGTTGCATCAGTGAATACTGCGTTAAGAGTAGTGTCGCAATTGTCGGCTTCGTCCGTTACATCTCCTGTTATTCCCACTAATCCATTGTAAGTGCAGTTTGCATCTTTGAAAATTGTGATGTTGGAAGGAGCAGAGAAGGTTGGTTTCGTGTTATCAATTACCGTAATTGTTTGCACAAAGTTGGCACTGGTATTTCCACAACCATCAGTAAAGTTCCACGTACGGACTCTAACATAGGCATTAGAACAATTTGCATCTACTGTGGTTATATCACTGACCACATTTATAATTGGAGCAGATGTACAATTATCAGTTGCGGTAGGCACTTCAGCCAATGCAGTGCTTATTCCGGCAGTATTGCTGCATTGAACAGTATGATTCAATGTACCTGCAGCAGTACTTATTTGTGGTGCGGTAGTATCAATTACCGTAATTGTTTGCACAAAGTTGGCACTGGTATTTCCACAACCGTCAGTAAAGTTCCAAGTACGGACTCTAACATAGGCGTTAGAACAATTTGCATCTGCAGTGGTTATATCACTCACCACATGTATACTTGGAGTTGCAGTACAATTATCAGTTGCTGTAGGCACTTCGGCTAAAGCAGCGTTTATACCTGTAGTATTGTTGCATTGAACGGTATGATTCAATGTACCTGCAGTAGTGCTTATTTGTGGTGCTGTAGTATCAATAACCGTAATTGTTTGCACAAAGTTGGCACTGGTATTTCCGCAACCATCAGTAAAGTTCCAAGTACGGACTCTAACATAGGCGTTAGTACAATTTGCATCTGCCGTGGTTATATCACTTACCACATGTATACTTGGAGTCGCAGTACAATTATCAGTTGCTGTAGGCACTTCGGCTAAAGCAGCGTTTATGCCAGCTGTATTGCTGCATTGAACAGTATGATTCAATGTACCTGCAGCAGTACTTATTTGTGGTGCAGTAGTATCAATTACCGTAATTGTTTGCACAAAGTTGGCACTGGTATTTCCGCAGGCATCAGTAAAGTTCCAAGTACGGACTCTAACATAGGCGTTAGTACAATTTGCGTCTGCAGTTGTTATATCACTCACCACATGTATGCTTGGAGTCGCAGTACAATTATCAGTAGCTGTAGGTACTTCTGCTAAAGCAGCGTTTATACCTGCAGTATTGTTGCATTGAAGAGTATGATTCAATGTACCTGCAGCAGTACTTATTTGTGGTGCTGTAGTATCAATAACCGTAATTGTTTGCACAAAGTTGGCACTGGTATTTCCACAACCGTCAGTAAAGTTCCAAGTACGGACTCTAACATAGGCGTTAGAACAATTTGCATCTGCAGTGGTTATATCACTCACCACATGTATGCTTGGAGTCGCAGTACAATTATCAGTTGCTGTAGGCACTTCGGCTAACGCAGCGTTTATACCTGTAGTATTGTTGCATTGAACGGTATGATTCAATGTACCTGCAGTAGTGCTTATTTGTGGTGCTGTAGTATCAATTACCGTAATTGTTTGCACAAAGTTGGCACTGGTATTTCCGCAACCATCAGTAAAGTTCCACGTACGGACTCTAACATAGGCATTAGAACAATTTGCATCTGCCGTGGTTATATCACTGACCACATTTATAATTGGAGCAGATGTACAATTATCAGTTGCTGTAGGCACTTCAGCTAACGCAGCGCTTATACCTGCAGTATTGTTGCATTGAACTGTATGGTTCAATGTACCTGCAGCGGTACTTATTTGCGGTGCTGTAGTATCAATAACCGTAATTGTTTGCACAAAGTTGGCACTGGTATTTCCGCAGGCATCACTAAAGTTCCACGTACGGACTCTAACATAGGCGTTAGTACAATTTGCGTCTGCAGTTGTTATATCACTGAGCAAATGTATGGTTGGAGCGACAGTACAACCATCAGTGGCTGCTGGCACTTCCGCTAACGCAGCGTTTATGCCTGCTGTATTATTGCATTGGAGCGTATGATTCAATGTACTTGCCGCTGTGCTTATTTGTGGTGCCGTAGTATCGATAATAGTAACTGTTTTTGTACAAGTTGAAATGCATCCATTTGCATCTGTAATTGTCAACGATAACAAAAATGTTGCATTACAACCGGAACCTGCAGTAATTGAAACAGTTTGAGAATTTGTACTTCCAACTA
Organism: Flavobacterium rhamnosi; assembly: GCF_048286515.1. Classification (NCBI taxonomy): domain Bacteria; kingdom Pseudomonadati; phylum Bacteroidota; class Flavobacteriia; order Flavobacteriales; family Flavobacteriaceae; genus Flavobacterium; species Flavobacterium rhamnosi. Next base: position 8,620 of record NZ_JBLVPS010000043.1, read on the forward strand.
TTGACCCGTTTCCGGAGATACTCCACGCATATGAAGCACTTACCGGGGATGAATAAATAATAGAGGAAGAGGAAGGACATAACGGACCATCTGGACCAGTAATGGAACATGCAGACGGTTGATTAACCGTAATCACTACATCATCAAATACCGTGCATTGTGATCCTGGACCACTTAGTGGACCTGTAACTACTGTAAGTCGGAATGTTGCAGAATTTCCAGTAATGCTAACATTTGAATTGAGATTTGTTGGATCCGCTATGGTAGCAGAACCGCTTAAGACAGACCAGGTTTTAGATATAACCTGATATCCATTGCTAGGAATAGCAGCTCCTTGAAGCATATAAGATGATCCTGAACAAACGCTATCATCATTTCCAGCATCTGCACTTCCAAGGGTAAGGTTATCAACAGCAACTGGGTTAAAAAAGTCCTTAATGGCGGCAGATGATGATGTAGAAGTTTTAGATTTAACAAAAATAGTTTTTATTTTAAGACTGGTACAGGGGTCTATTGTGCCTAAAACAGTTGATAGATTTACTGCCGATTCAATAAATGTGTTCTGAATATAACTAGTGGTACCAAATGCAGGATAGGGTACAGGGACACTGGTTGAATTTCCGGCGGCATAGACTGATGATGGATTTGGGGGTGTGGGTACAGGCAGGGATGCGAAATAAGTTTTGTATTCCCAAACGCCACTTCCACTAAAAGTTTCCTCCCATCTTTGAATGTCAAATTTGGCGATTCCGCTTTCAAAATAAACAGTTAGTAAAAAATCTCCTTCCGTCCGACCTCCAGTTGAGGTAGGAGCTGAGGTTGAAAATCCACTGGCAGTTTTAGTCATAGGTGCTTGTAGGAATTCAAAATCCACATAAGCATTACCGCTGTTGCTCAAACGGTCAGCTGCAAAAACAACCCATACACTTCCATTTGTATCGGTAGTTAAATGGATAAGTGCATTATTCATATCGGTTTTATCGTTGGCTGTACCGGTAACCCAAGACCAACTGTTTGGATTGTCACCTACTTTATCACCTCCTCCAAATATATTATCTGAAGAGGTGTTGTATGGGTCATACAGATGATAGGTAGTTCCAGCATTTAAAGGAACGCCTAAATTATTAAGTGTAAAACCGCCAGTGCCTGTCCCATCGACCCAATCTCCTGTGGCTGTATTTGCAAGTAGTGTTCCGTCAATATTAAATCCACCCGTGGGCGTACTAACGGGTGCAATACCAGGACCTATTTGGGCAAGTGTTACTGCTGGAAAACTTAAAAAAACTAATAAAAAAATAGTAAATAGTCTTGTCGAATTAGTAAAAATTGATTTCATATTGATTTGTTTTAAATCGTTAGAAAGTGAAATGATTATACATAGCAAAATTCATATTTGAAAGTTGTTATGTAATTTGATGGATGGTTAGTTCTTGCTGCACTTTCATGCCTAAAGAGCTTAGAAATAATACTAATTGAATAGGTATTCAAGTAGTTTATTATTTGACTATAATATAAAATATCTTGATTGAAACCCTGAAATAGAGTATACCAATACTTTTGTACATTGAATTGAGAATATTGAGTACTACCAAACAATAAGAAGGCTAGTAAATGGAAAGTAATTTTTGAATTCATACGCTCAAATTTTAATTTATTAGTTGTAAAACTGATTGATTCTAGGGTATTGTTTTTCTGGTATAGCGGTATTTAATTATATCTAAATAGTATTGGGGAGAGGTATATGTTTTAAAATTTAATAAAAGCAAAAATGGGCTATTTTTTTGCCTGTTTTCATGCTATAATTTGAATTAATTATTTTTTATTTCTAAATAAAAGTTTTAAAATTTAGATGTATTTCTAATTTTTTTCAGGGATGAAAGCTCTTATTTGGGGTTAAAGAGTCTTTTCCTCGTATGATCAAAAATCTAAAATTCAGGTATATTACTATTTTTTTTCAGTATAAAAGGCTTCTTTTTTGGGGTCAAAGAATCTTTTCCTGGGATCGTAATTATCTTTTTTTAACTATTTAAAATGTAGTTTAACCTGATAGTTTTAATGAGCATTTTTTGAACTAACAGTAAATCTGTTTTAAAATCAAAATCAAAATCTAGAATTTAGGTGTATTCTAAATTTTTGCCGGTCTAAAAGACTTCTTTTTTGGGGTTAAAGAATCTTTATGTCGTGTTGTAATTATCCTTTTTTGTTTTTTTAAACCATCTAAAATATAGTTTAATCTGTATATTTTTAATTAAGACTTTTTTGAATCAATAGTTAATCTATTCCTTCAAAATTAAATTCTAAAAATTTAGATGTATTTCTAAATTTTTTCAGGGATGAAAGCTTTCTTTTTTGGGGTTAAAGAATCTTTTCCTCGTAAAATAATTAGCTGTTTTTTTTAGGATATTTAACAGACTATTAATATATACGTTCAAAGTTACAAAGAATTAATACTATTGATTTTTTTTTTCTACGAGTGACCAAAATACTCGTTGAAATGTAATTTTTAATTAAAAAACACAATTTTCAACACTAAAATTTTAACATTTATTTAGTTGTAAAATAAGTTATGCCCTAGTAATTTCAAAATAATTTATAAAAAAAAGTTAAGGAAGAGAAAAAATAATTAATAAAAAGAAGTTAAAAAATGATAAAAAGAGAATAATAGAAATAATTTTTTTTAACAATTTTTTTAAGGTTGAATTAAAACAATAAAGGTTTTGTATTGTAAAAAGTGGATTAATTTTAACAGTTAAAATAGTTGCTTAAGTGTTTTGTATTTAAAATAAAAAAGCCTCCAAAGTTTTACTTCAGAGGCTTAGTTCATAAGATTTTATGGACTAATATAAGTCAGCCATTTTTTACATAAAACTATATTTTATAGTGCAGTGATTATAAATTCGCTACGTCTATTAAGTTGGTGTTCTTCCTCTGTGCATTTTACATCATCGGTACATCTATTTACTAATTGTGTTTCACCATATCCTTTACCAGTCAATCGACTTGACTCAACTCCGTTTTTGATTAACCAATTTATAGTGGATTTAGCCCTTCTGTCTGATAAGGCTTCATTGTATTTGAAGGTCTGTCTGCTATCTGTATGGGAACGTATATCAAGCTTCATCGTTGGATTTTGACGCAAAACATCTAGTATTTTTTCTAGATCTAAAGCAGCTTCACTTCTAATATTAGATTTGTCTAAGTCAAAGTAAATCATTTTAATACCAAAGCATTTACCCAGATCATCACCAATTGTTACTTTACATTGTGCTTTTTCCAATGTGATTGGTAAATGTGTTTTCCCATTTTCTGAAGCAATAGTTATTTTTTGTTCTTTGGTGGTGTATTCTGTTTTTTCTGCTCTGACATTATAGGTTTTTCCACATTCGACAGTAAAAGAATAGTTTCCTTTTTCATCCGAAGTAGTTGTACTGACCAAATTAAATTGACTGTCATATAAGGTTATTTTAGTATTTGGCAGTACTTCTGCAGTAGTTAAATCTGTTACTTCACCATATAAAAGTTGCTCACAGATTAGTCTTTTCGTTTCTAAAAATTTATAAATATCATCATAGCCCTGACCTCCGTCTCTGTTTGAAGTGAAAAATCCTCTTCTTGATTTTGTATCAATCAGATACGCAAAATCATCTTTAGGAGAATTGACATCTGCCCCTACATTTTGGACTTCACCGAAAGTTCCGTCTTCGTTTATTTTGGACATAAAGACATCCAATCCTCCCAAACCAGGATGCCCATCGGAGGCAAAATAGATTTCATTCTCATCATTTACAAAGGCAAAA
>NZ_JBLVPS010000044.1:0-8914 GCF_048286515.1 Flavobacterium rhamnosi
TAATTAAGCATAAATGTTAGTTAGCCTAAAAAGGAAAAATGCAACGTTTCTAACACCCCTGAATTTTGATCTGAATGCTTTTATTTTAGCATTGAAAGATTCTGCCGAAGCATTGGTGCTTCTGTTGTTAAAATAGTTTAAATACCACCTACTTATACGCTATCAAAAACAAGAAAAAAGAAAACCTGTAACATCATTTTAAAAATAGCTATGACAAAATTATCATTAGAAATGTATCTGAAAGAAAACCTATCCACTAAAACAGCAGAAAGTTATTTGTACACTATCCATCATTTTTTGGTAACCAATCCCAAAGCTAAGAGATACACCTTTCAAAATATTGTGAGCTACATGGAAGAAGTCAGTCGCAAACAGACCAATATCCAGAACAGAGTTAGAATCCTATCAGCAATCAAGAAATACTACGATTTTTTAGTGATGGCAGGAATGAGAAACGAACACCCCTGCAAACAGCTAACCATCAAAAACAAACAGAATCAAAGCGTGCAGGTTCAGGATTTGTTTAGCAGTGAGGAACTGCAACTGCTTTTGACTAGAGAAAACCGCTATCAGTTCTTAGACTCCAGAAACAGCGTATTACTTTCATTGCTTATCTATCAGGGATTGACAAGCGAAGAACTGGCACCTGAAATACTACGATGCGATACTGATAAATTACTGTTAAGCAAATTAGGAAAACCCATTTCAGTTGATGGAATCCACGCAATTATTGAACCATTGAAACCCTTGTTTCCAGATAGAAACCTCAACCCAAGAACCATCCGCATGAGCGTTATTTGCAATTGGCTCAACGAAAAGAAAAGCCCATTGGAACGGGTTCAAGAACTTGCAGGACACAAATGGCCTGGGACTACTGAGAAATACATCAAAGTGGATAGTTTGCAACAAAGAGAAATGATAAATAAATTCTTTCCGTTGTAAATTAGATTTTTAATGCTTCTATGATATTTGCATCAATACAATCAAATTTTGAAGTGTAATCAGCTAATTCGGTATCCATCCAATTTAAAACATTATAAATTTCAGATTTGATTCGTACCGCTTCAGTAAAATCAATATTATTTCCATTAAAGCAAATTGGCTCGTTATGATAAATTCTATTTCGAAACTCTCTTATTTCATAAAGCGTGAAACTTATTTGTTTCCTTTGAGTACTTGCAGGTTTGTTTGGAAAACAATGGATAATACTTCCAGCTAAAAGTTTATAGTGATGAGTATCAAAAAGACTTGTCCAAAAACCTAAACTTTGTTCAGCAATTATTGCTCCTGATGTGATAGCTTTCTTTCTTATTCTAGTCCTCTTTTCTGCTGATTCAACTTGTTTTTTAAGAAAGAATTTTGATGGTTCAAGCACATTATCACTCATAAAACCATTTTTTTGAGCTAGTATCCAATCAGGATTAGAAAAATAATTGGTTAATTCATGATTCATTCTATTTCTTAGGAAAATTTCAAACAAATTTAGAATTGCATAATAAGATTCTGCAATTTTTAAATTAGCTTGATATAATTCTTGTGTTCTTTTTTGGCAATTACCGCAAACATTTAAATATCTATCTAGTCTGGGTTTGGATATGTAAAATTCGAATTTTTGATATTGCAAAACAATGTGATTTTAAATTAAAGCCCGAATTTACATTTTTTTTTAAAATGATTTTGTATATTTGTACCGTAATGCTTAGTGAAGCCTCTTTCTAATAAGAAACGTAACTAAGTGAAAGAAATTTAAGCCCTCAATTGAGGGCTTTTTTTATATTTAATAATTTTACTTTGGCTAGGATATTAGATAAACTACATCTATTTTCGTAATGAAAAACAAGTTCTTTGAATTATACCATGATTGATTAATCACGCTAATACGATTAGGAAAAATGTATAAAACCCTATAAGTATAAGTACAACGGAAAAGAGCTGCAAGACGATAATATTGCTGGCTCTCAGTTGAATTTGTATGACTATGGAGCTAGGAATTATGACCCTGCTTTAGGACGATGGATGAACATTGACCCGCTGGCAGAAGTATCGTGAAGATGGTCGCCATACAGCTATGCTTATAACAATCCTGTTAGATTTATTGACCCTGATGGGATGCTTTCTCAAGATGTCATTAATGATCTATGGAATAAATCTGATGATGATAAAGAAACGAAATGGACATTTAATGACAATGGAGTTGCTTCAGGTAGTAATGGAGCAACGGCTAATACTGGCGAGGCAGCTGATACAGGAGAAGGAAACGATGGTAATCAAAATAATAATCCAGATCCTCCAACAACTAGTAGTCTTAAGGATTTTTTTAGATCACTTTTCAATGTGACTCCGAAAAGTGAAGAAGAAGTTAAACAAAGTAAAGTAGATAGAGATTTTTTCTCTGACGCAGCGAATTTAATATCTGAAGTAGGAGATTCTTATCAAACTGCTATGATGTTGATTTTTCCCGTGCCTTCAAATCCTTCATCAGAAATAAAAGCCTCAGGATGGATTGCGCGCAAATTATATAGTAGTTTAGACCCTGCAATAGCAAGTAAATTTGTTGGCGCTATAGGAAAAGGAATAGTCTCACCAACTGGAAAGCAGGGAATTATACGATTAACAGCATCCGAAGCTAGTGCAGTTGGAGCGGGATATACTCATAAAATTAAAATATTAGGAAAAGGAGGCGATTTGAGATTATATGGGAAACAGTTGCCGAATGGACATTTTGTATTTGATAAGCTTTTAAGACATTAAAATGGAGTTACATAAAAATATTACAGAAAATAAAGAAGAATATTATCACCTTGCTATTAAATATTATTATAATATTAATACTGAGGAATATCTGAATAATAGGATAAGTTCTATTATTCCAAAATCTATTTCAATATTAATTGACCACCAGTTCATTCCAACCCCTTGCATTGAAATAAAAATAGAACTTCATCATAAAGAAGAGCATAAAGGAATTAGTTCATATTTTTTATATGTGAACGATAAAAAAGAATTTATTGATGAGTTTCTTATTTCTGATTGGTAATGGACTGGTACGAGCGTCCCGCTCGTGAACACAAACAAAATCGGTAATGTATCAAATTAGGTGTTTTTCTGAAATAGTAAGCTAACTACCTGAAAAAGAACATGAATTTAGAAATTTCGTATAATATAGAGACGACCTGATGGTCGTCTCTTCTATTTTTTAGCTTTTAAAAAGCCTGAAATAGCTTTTATTGTAACTTCGTGTATCAAAAATAGATCATGAAAATGAAATGTAGGTTTTGCGGAGAAGAATGTATTAAAAATAGTTTTCAGTCTAATGGAAACCAACGTTATAAATGTAGTATTTGTAAAAAAAGACAACAGATAAAATATATATAAAGTTTCAACAAATAATTTGGTAATGTTTCAGTGTATTGGTGGCTAATTACTTCATACAATATTGTCAGAAAATCAACTATTAGTATTATCGCAGTTAAAAATAAGACAACCTTCGGGTTGTTTTTTTATTATATAGTGTCTTAAATCGAATAAAATGGCTTTAAGTGAGACCTCGTGTTGCAGATGTGTTGGTGGAATTACATTTATGACAAAATATGGCAAAACAAAATCAGGTAATCAAAGATATATCTGCAAGCTATGTAAGAAAACGAGAGTTGAAAATTATATTTATCAAGCTTATAAGTCAGATACAAACAAAAATATTATTCAGTTAACCAAAGAAGGTTTAGGAATTAGAGGCACTGCAAGAATATTAAAAATTTCAACGTCAACATTATTGAAAAGAATTGTTGAAATTGTGAAGAATATTCAACAGCCAATTATCAGTAGAGGAAAAACTTATGAAGTTGATGAAATGTGTACTTATATTAAAAACAAAAGAAATTTTATTTGGCTGGTTTATGCTCCGAAAAAGAATTCTAAAAATGTTGTCAGTTTTAACGTAGGTAAACGAACTAATAAAACATTAAGCCGTGTTCTGGATACTTTAAAATTATCAGAAGCTAATAAGATATTTACCGATAGATTAAAAAACTACAGATTTCTGATTGATTAAACGTTTTGGGACAAATCATATTGAAAGGAAAAATTTGACACTAAGGACACATCTAAAAAGACTAAACCGACGGACAATCTGCTTCAGTAAAAGTTTAGTAGTTTTTATGGCAGTTTTAAAGATTTACTTTTGGAATTGAGGAATAAAATGGTAAGTTTATCCTTTAAATTACGTTCTTAAAAATATTGTATTTAACAAGTTATTACTTATAAAAATAGTTGCAAAACCCTATAAGTATAAGTACAACGGGAAAGAACTGCAAGACGAGCTGGGGCTTGGGTTGTACGATTATGGCTTTAGAAATTATGATCCTGCTATTGGTCGATGGGTGAATATTGATCCATTATTGAATGATCTTGATTTTAAGTTTGATCCGAACGATATTGATAAAGATGATGATGACGAAGTAGATTTAGATGTCCAATATGTGTCTATGTTGTTGCTGCTTTACTTTATTCTGAATTTGCAAACGCACCATCAGGTAATGCGAAGACAGATTCTCGAAATTATAATGATTCGAAATCGAATAAGGCACTAGTATCAGGGGCAGTTTTAGCTGGTGGAGCAAGAACGATAATAAATTCTGCTAAAGCTAAAGCGGTTGAAAAGGCTACTGAAACAACCAAAGGAGAAAAGACTCACCAAACTTATACTAAAACTAATAAAGAAACTAAAGAAACCTACTCTGGAAGAACTAGTGGAAATAAAACTCCAAGGGAGAATGTTGCAGCAAGAGATGCAAAACATCATAAAAACAAAGATGGATTTGGTCCTGCCAAACTTGATAAATCATCAACCAATAAAGATGCAATTAGGGGAAGAGAACAACAACTTATAAAGCAAAACGGTGGTGCAAAATCAGAGGGGGGTACTTCAGGAAATGCTATAAATGGGGTAAGTCCTAAAAATCCAAATGCTAAAGTATATGAGAATGCTGCAAAAAAGGAATTTGGGCAATAATAAAATATAATTATGAAAAAGCAAAAAATAACACAAGGTTCAATACTTGAAATCAATATTGAAAATCAATATTATACTTACGCCCAAATATTAGATAAAGGGGGGTATGTTTTTTTTGATTATAAAAGTGAAACGAGATTAACCGATTTTTCAGTATTAGAAGACAAACCTATTTTATTCATTATAGGTGTTTATAATGATGTAATAACACAAGGACATTGGCCGATAGTCGGAAAAATGAATATTAGGCAAAATTTAAAAAGTCAACCGATGCAATTTATCCAAGATGCATTACATCCAGATAGGTTTGAATTTTACAATCCAAATACAGGTGAAAGTACACCAGCAAAGAAGGAAAAAGTAAAAGGTCTGGAAAGAGCGGCAGTATGGGAGGCTAATCACGTTGAAGACAGGATAAGAGATTATTATAATGGTGTTCCTTGTGTATGGCTTGAAGATGACTTAGAATTATTTAAAGATTAATAAGTTTCTTAAGTCTAAACTAAAAATTAAATTTATGGTGAATAATAAGGAAATATCAACTCAAGAACTCATAACTAAAGGTTATTTATGGGTTAATATACCATCCGTAGCAATAATAGTGCTAGTTTGGTTTGGCTTAACAGCTTATTTAGAAGTAAATGGCAAAATTAGCGCAATTATTGGAGGAGTTATTGGTTGGATTTATTGGGAGTTTGCAATTAAAAAATGGATAAGTTGGGCATTAAATCATAATGTAAATCCAGATAGACTATTCAAAATTGGAAAGATGTCTTTACTTTTATGGGATAGAAGAAAGATAGATTCGATATTAAATCAAAGTAAATAGCGGTTATCTTCAAAGTTAATGAATAGATATTTTTAACTTATTGAAAATAACTAGTCTAATGTAGTTTTAAGGGATGAGCAAAATGTTCATCCCTTTTAATTTTGAATATAATAGTTAAACCAAAGTATAGTTTAAAAAAAATCTAAATTATGTGGTATTTTGATCCTGAGATATGTTAGTCTGGCATACAAACAATATCCATAAATTATTACAAGGAGGAGTTGAAGGGTGGTTTAAAACAATTGGACCAAATCCAGGTAGAGCAATGCAAAGTCAGCTTGCTAGACAAGGAGGGCAAATTATGCCTACGATTCAAAAAACTTTCTCCTAATTATTACAAGTAAAATAAAAAAATATGGATTCAACTAGAAATATATTGTGGTTTAAAGCCAATATAGAGCCTACTCTCGAAGGGTTTGAAATTAAATATTGCTCTTATGATGATGGTGATTTTGGAAGTTTAAATCAAATTGAGTTTAACTCTAAAGAAAAAGGAGGTAATATTGATTTTTGGGGACTAGGATATTTAGGTATTTTTCTTTGGGATTATCAAAAAGAGGAAGAAATAATGAATGTCCTTTTAGATCCAAATCAAGAGCTAGAAAAGGAAAAGGCCTTTGAAGACTTCAAAAATTTCTTAAAATAATTCAAAGCCCCAAAATTTTGGGGCTTTTTCTTTTAACAAATTTGAGTAAATATTATAGTTTTCTGAATCATGACAAACGAATATCACTTTTATATCATTGTTTTTCAAAAAATCGAAAACTGTGTTAATGGCAATCTTAGCAGCCTCATTTTTGGAAAGCGATAAATCCCCGTACATTATGATTCGTACATTGATTTCACAATTTTCATTGCCTCATCTTTAGCAAATTCATTATTTTCAAATTCTCGCGAATAAAAGTAAAAAAATGCTACTCCAAATTTGGGCAGTTCCAGAAAAATAAAATCGTTTAAGTGATGAAAGAAATAGAAGCTTTCATTTTTCGTTTTAAAAATAACCAATGAGTTTTCATTATTGTCTTTTGATTTAGTAGTTACTCTTTTCTGGGCAAGTCTGATTTGTGAAACTGCTTTATGTGGCGAATAATTTATATTTGCTCTCATTATAGAAACAGGAATATCTCTTAAATAACGGATATATTCTGAAGACTTTGATTTTATAAATTTTCTGCGAATCTCTAACAATTGAAATTTATATTCTATTATTTCCAACCAGCGAATTATGTTTTGAATTTGTTCCTGGCTATAGAATGTTATTGATAAATCAGTATTATCCAATAATGAAATTATGTATTTTTCGATATTTCCAAGTAAATTATTATTGCAGTCGGGACAAACTGGAATTGTAGTTTTATTATATGTTTGTTCGCTGCCATTTATATCCGTAACAAAGAATTTTTTAGTGCAATTTTCAAATGTCCATCTTGGTAATACGTGTTCTTTTGTCAAATTAGTTTGATTAGTACAAAATACACAAATTTCTATTTTCGATTTATCTTTCGAACTAATTTTCGGGACATGCCTTTGTATCACATCATCCATAATTTCTTTAGAATTTTGTCTCAATTTGACACGAAGATTCCTTAGTTTGACATCAATATTCATGCTCTGTTAATTAGTTTTTGTTATGGATAGTTTAAGCGTAACTTGTAAATACATACACTTTTGACGTATATTTAGAGCATAAAATAAATCAATTAAAGTAACAAAAGCAACCTGATAAAGAGTTGCTTTTTTCTTTTTTTATAATAAGTTGAAAGTGTTATTTGTAATCTTTTAATTGCTGAAATAATTAGATTTTCGAACAAATAATTAAAATAAATAATATTTTTTTAGAAAAATCAATATTTTTAATACGATGAGATTTTTTTTAAAAGAGCTGGCAAATCTATACCGATTTTAAAAAACGATAATATTCCTAAAACGGAAGATATAATTCCTATTTTGTCGAAGAAGTTCACAAATCAAATGTAATAGAAAGTATTGTCATTTTATTAATAATTGTTATGCAATTGTGTGATTTTATTTGTAGTGAATATAGTTTTTGGGCTTCGCTGCCATCTTAGGAGACAGGTGTGTCATTCTAATCTCATTTGCACTTGGCCACTACAATCATCATTGCTTCCCTTTCATTTTTTTATTCAAAAACCTGTATGCTTTTGTCTAAATCACATATTAAAGTATGAAAATATTCTTCTGGACTTTGGCCAGCAGGAATTTAATTGCGTAATTTTTTCATATGCTAATTGTCTTCGAACATTATCTCCTTCTGCAGTACCAGTTAAAACCCGACCAATTTTTTCTCTTTTTTGATGTTCAGCGCTATATTCGTCTCCATCAAGAACAAACAACATATTATCGAAATTGCCTAAATTGTTTAAGTCTATATGCGCTATCACTTGTATTGTTTGCTTTTGCGTCTCAAACCTGGATGATGTTTGTTTTTTTAATTCCTTATTGTGTGGGAGGTATCACGGGACCATCAATACAATCAATTATCTCCAGAAATGTATCTCAAAATGAGCAAGGGGAGTTGCAGGGGGCTTTAACTAGTTTAATGAGTTTGGCTTCTATGATTGGACCGCTATTAATGACTAATTTATTTACTTGGTTTACCCGCCCGACCGCTTCAATTAAATTTGCCGGAGCACCTTTTTTAGCCGGTGCAGTTCTTATGATTGTAAGTGTCTTTATCGCTGCAAGTAGTATTAAAAAATCTTTTCTGATTAGAGAAATTAAATAATAAGGGTATTATGTTATTAGATGTAAATGTTATCCGGAGTCAGATATTTAAATCATAAATAATCAATTTTGATTTAAACTTGATTAAAGCTTAGTTTATATTGGAAAACAGGGAAAATTCTATTGGTTAAATTTTATTATATAGATTCTCTGACAAAATAAAAGCAAAGTAGAATGCTAAAAAAAAAGGGTTAAGGATGTTTTAGGAATTGCTGGGAGTCCAGAGCAGAGAAATTAAAGCAATAGTAGTTAAGAGTTTTCTCTATTATATAAAAAGAGGTAATTACCGTATCGGATAGTTGCCTCTTTTTGTATAATGGTGCAGTCTG
>NZ_JBLVPS010000045.1:0-5957 GCF_048286515.1 Flavobacterium rhamnosi
AAAACCTCCATAAAATAAACAAGAAAAATCTTGTTAAAATATATAAATAAAAATGAATTATTTTGAAAATATAAAACAAAAAAAAGTCGGAAGAAAAATCTTCCGACCATGACTACCTTTGTTGGCGCTTTTTTTATGAAGTGATTTTTCGTTTTACCATTTTCAAACTTCGTACCTTTGCACTTTAGAAATTGAAATAAAAATGATTGAAATAGGAAAATACAATACGCTTACCATTTTACGCGATACCAAAGTAGGTTTGTTTCTGGGGAATCCGGAAAAAGATCCTGAAGGAATACATGATATTCTTTTGCCTAATAAATATGTTCCGAACGAATTTGAAATAGGCGAGGAGTTGATTGTTTTTGTGTATTTGGACCATGAAGAAAGACCAGTTGCCACAACATTAGAACCTTATATTTTATTGAATGAATTTGCACTTTTGCGTGTAAATTATACCAATCAGATTGGGGCTTTTATGGACTGGGGAATGGAAAAAGATATTTTGGCTCCGTTTAAAGAACAGGCACGACCTATGGAAAAAGGAAAACGTTACCTGGTTTATCTTTATATGGATGAAAAAACCAATCGTTTGGTTGCTTCAAGCAAGACGAATCAATTTCTTAAAAATGAAGAGCTTACGGTTGAAAAAGGAGAAGAAGTAGATTTGATTGTTTCACATATTACTGAAATAGGAATTAACGTAATCATCAACGAAAAACACAAGGGTTTACTGTATAAGGATGAAGTGTATGATGATGCAATTCGTACAGGAGACCGTATGCGAGGCTATATTAAAACAATTCGTCCTGACAATAAAATTGATGTTTCACTGCAAATACAAGGCTATCAAAGTATAGAGCCGAATGCCGAAAAAATTCTTGATGAATTAAGAGCTAGTAGAGGTTTCTTGCGTTTGACCGATAATTCACATCCGGAAGATATTAAGACCGTTTTGAAAATGAGTAAGAAAACCTTTAAGAAAGCCATTGGTGCTTTGTACAGGGAAAAATTAATCGAGATCAAAGAAGACGGAATTTACCTGGTTAAAGAATAAAAAAAAGAAAGACTAATCATAACGGTTAGTCTTTCTCTTTTTATTTTGTTTTGGATTCTTGAAATTCAAAACAAAAATAAAATAAATCTAATTTCATTTTTAAAAGTATATTTATTCACTTTTATAATTAATAGTATCCTTAATACTACTTTAAAAATATTTGATCTAAGCGTAAATTACTTTTTTAAATGGTTTGTCTTTATGTTTAAACACTTGCTAGAAGCTAAGAATCAAATTTCACATTAAAGCCGCTGGTTTTGTATATATATTGAAAGATTATCTTCCGGAAAATAAATATTTTATTAATGCTCAACTTATTTATTGAGCGGGAATGCGAATCTTTTTTTAACCGTAGGTGTTACTCTTTATTTTTTACTGTTGGGGCAAATGATTTTTTCATTAGCTCTCTTACGATGGTTTTTGAAACAGTATTATAATTTATTACCATAGAAAAAGGAGCGACAAAATTTTTAATTGTATTCAAAAAAACATTTTTTAGGTTAATAAATCAGTGAAAATAATAAAGCTAAATCAAATTCAAATAAATTAAATTCCTCTGATTAGCAATATTTAAAATTAAGAATTATTTTGATTGCGAACTGTTAAAATTCTATTTTTTTTGATTTTTTTAACGTTTTAGATTGTTTAATCAGAGAAAGATTACCGTAAGCTTCTCTAAAATAGAATAGATAAAATGTAAAAAATGATTTAATTTTACACTGAATAATTTAAATCAATTGTAATGGATTGGATCACTGTCAAAGAATACGAGGATATAACCTATAAAAAATGCAATGGCGTAGCCAGAATAGCGTTCAACAGACCAGATGTACGGAATGCTTTCCGACCAAAAACAACGTCTGAATTGTATAGTGCATTTTACGATGCACAAGAAGATACTTCTATTGGTGTGGTTTTGTTGTCTGCCGAGGGGCCTTCGTCTAAAGATGGAGTGTATTCATTTTGTAGCGGTGGCGATCAAAATGCACGTGGTCATCAGGGCTATGTAGGAGAAGATGGGCAGCACCGTTTGAATATCTTAGAAGTACAACGTTTAATTCGATTCATGCCAAAAGTGGTTATAGCTGTAGTTCCAGGCTGGGCTGTGGGTGGAGGACATAGTTTGCATGTAGTATGCGATTTGACTTTGGCGAGTAAGGAACACGCTATTTTCAAACAGACCGATGCTGATGTAACAAGTTTTGACGGGGGCTACGGTTCGGCTTATTTAGCCAAAATGGTAGGGCAAAAAAAAGCACGTGAAATTTTCTTCTTGGGACGTAATTATTCCGCTCAGGATGCAATGGATATGGGAATGGTGAATGCCGTAATTCCACATGCTGAATTAGAAGATACAGCTTACGAGTGGGCACAGGAAATATTAGGAAAATCACCAATGGCTATCAAAATGCTAAAATTTGCGATGAATCTTACGGATGATGGAATGGTAGGGCAACAGGTTTTTGCTGGTGAAGCAACACGCCTGGCATACATGACCGAAGAAGCCAAAGAAGGTAGAAATGCATTTCTTGAAAAACGAAAACCAAATTTTGAGAAAAAGTGGTTACCATAATTGAGTATTAATGTTTAGTTTCAGTTTACAGAATAAAAAGCAAAACAAACAGCAATGTCTTTGTGGTAAAAAAATAAATAGTTTAAATGGAAAATTTCACAAACGAAACGATCGATATCGCCCTGCTTCCTAAATTTGAGGAAATCAGTTTTGCCAGCTTGCATCCTAATTATATAAAAGTTGTTTTAATCAATGTAGCCATAATCATAGGTATACTTGTGCTCGCTCCGACTATTGCATTAATGATAGCGCCAGACTTGTTTTCTGGAAAAGTTATGCTAGTTTTAGGAATAGTAATTTCGATATTTTCAGTTTTAATTATTGTGTTTTCTATCATTGGATTCCGGAAAAAAGGATTTGCATTCAGAGATCATGATGTGCTTTTTAGATATGGAATTATTGCTACGAATACAATTGTAATTCCTTATAATAGAGTGCAGCATGTGGCTTTACACGAAGGTCTGGTTTCACGTTATTTTGGTTTAGCTAAAATTGAAATTTTTACCGCTGGCGGAAGTTCCAGTGATATAGAAATTCCAGGAATTAAAAAAGAACAAGCTGAAAATATCAAACAACTCTTGATGGGTAAAATACAAAAGCAATTGTAATGGGGGTCGATTTTAGTCAGCCACAACGGCAATCTGTAGTTGGAATTTTGGTAATGTTTTTTTACACGCTTCAGCAATATGCCAGGGCATTATGGCCTGTGATTGTGATTTGGATTTTTAAGTTCGATGAGATTAACAAAACGTATCTTTTACTTGGTGCGATTGGCGTCTTTGTAAGTATTGGAGTTGTTTCCTATTTAAAATATCTCAATTTTACTTTTTTCTTAGATACTGACAACGAAGAATTCATTATTACCGAGGGTGTTTTTAATAAAACTAAAACAGCGATTCAGCTCCGAAAAATACAGCAGGTAAATATAAATCAGTCTTTTATTCAAAAGTTAATTGGTGTTTACGAACTCGATGTTGATACTGCCGGAAGCAATAAGAAAGAAGGTGCCATAAAAGCGATTTCGCATGAATTGGCTTTGCAATTGAAATCTCGATTATTAGATAACGAGAAAAAAAAGAGTGCTAATGAATCTCCTGGTTCTCAATTGGATGAAGTGGAGGAAAGGCCACTTGTGGTGGAACATCCTTTTATAAAAATAAGTTTTTTGAGTTTATTGAAGGTTGGGATTACTTCAAACTATGAAAGAAGTATTGCTTTATTGCTGATTTTTTTTACTACTCTCTATGAGAATTTTCAAAACTTCGGAGACGAGAGCAATGTTTACAAAGAAAAAATGGGGGCTTTTATAGATGGAAATTTAGTGTTACAGACTATTTTGATAGCGATAGTGTTTTTTTTCTGTATTGTTTTAGTTGTAAATGTGATACGTGTTATTTTTAAATATTTTGATTATAAAATTACCAGACAAAAGGGTTCTTTGTTGCTTTCTTTTGGATTGCTAAATACAAAGAGTACTATTATCAAGCCCGAAAAAGTTCAGATAACAAGTGTTACCAGGAATTATTTTCAAAAGAAAATGGGTATTCTTGAAATGAAAATTAAGCAAGCAAGCAGCGGCGAAAAAGAAGAACGTAAATCAGCAATAGAAATTCCTGGTTGTAGTGAATCGGAACGAGATGCTGTATTGAAATTATTGTTTCATAAAATTCCGGAAAAAGGAATGCAGCTGAGACCTAATTTTCGCAAACTTATTTTTTCGATTTTTCTTTCAATAGGTTTACCTTTGTCAGGCTTTGCAGGTGTTGGATATTGGCTTGAGTCCTATATTTTTGAGTATAGTTATTTGGTGCCGTTTTATGTAATTTTTATTGGAGTAATCCAATATTTTAAATTTAAAAATAACCGACTGTTTATCAGTGAAAATTTTATAATAAAGCAAAGTGGAGCTTGGGATGTGAGCGATGAGATTATTGAGCCCAGTAAAATTCAGGCAATTTCGACTTCGCAGCTTTTCTGGCATAAAAATTTGAATATAGGTTCTATTACGTTACATACTGCAGGAGGTGATATTTCTTTTCAGTTAGGGGATTACAGGATACTAAAAGAACAAGTAAATCTTTGGTTGTACGAAATAGAAACATCCGATAGTAATTGGATGTAGTTAAGAAGTAGTTTAATCTTGAATTGTCTAAATTGTTAATTCGAATAATAGAATCAACAACTGGACAAGTAAAAAATATATAAAATGAAACATTGGATTGAAGCCGCACGTTTAAGAACATTACCTTTATCAGTTTCCGGTATAATTGTAGGGAGCATGTATGCTTTGGCGCACCCGACTGACACTGTATTAACGCCAACAGAAGTGTTTAATTGGAGGTTGTTTGGTTTTGCTATATTAACCACACTTGGATTGCAGATACTGTCTAATTTCGCCAATGATTATGGTGACGGTATGAAAGGAACTGATAATGAGGACAGGGTTGGTCCTAAACGAGCCATTCAAAGCGGTGTAATTACTCCTCAAGCGATGAAACGCGCTATTGTAATCACCTCGGTACTGACGTTGTTTTCGGCGATGCTATTGATTTATTATGCGTTCAAGGATACCAATTTGTGGTATTCTTTGTTTTATCTGGTATTAGGAATGTTGGCAATTGCATCAGCTATTCGGTATACAGTTGGAAATACGGCATACGGCTATCGCGGTTTTGGCGACCTGTTTGTGTTTCTTTTCTTTGGTTTGGTGAGTACCTTAGGGGTTAATTTTTTGTATTCAAAACAACTTGATTTTGAATTATTTTTACCCGCAACAGCTATTGGATTGTTAAGTGTTGGAGTTTTAAATCTGAATAATATGCGGGATGAAGCTTCAGATAGAAAGTCGAATAAAAACACTGTTGTTGTAAAAATTGGCGGAGCCAAAGCTAAAATATACCATTACATTCTAATTGTTTTGGCTATGGTTTTGATATTGCTTTTTGCAATCTTAGATAATTTTCACTTTGATCAGTACTTGTTTTTACTAGCTTACATTCCTTTAACTAAACATTTAATTACGGTCTATAAAAATCAAAACCCTAAGGAGTTAGATCCGGAATTAAAAAAACTGGCGCTGAGTACTTTTGCTCTTTCTGTACTGCTTGCCTTGTGTATGATTTTCTTTTTTTCGGATTTGATTGTAAATAATTATTAAATGGCCACAACAACTCAAATCAATCTATTTTTAATGCTATAAATTTAATTTTATATGAAATACCCATGATTTAGCAAGCGCAAACCCCCATGAGTTTTTCACGGAACGTGAATATATTCGTAAATTAGATGTCTAAAAAACATTTAAGATTATGGAAACAGTTCAATTCG
>NZ_JBLVPS010000046.1:0-4739 GCF_048286515.1 Flavobacterium rhamnosi
TGTGAAATTGCACCAGGAGAAAGCGTACTCCACAATGGATAGTCTGCAGGGGTCAGCTGCTTTTTTTGTTGCACCTGCCCCATAAGGGGGCAGGCTACTAACAAAACAAATAAAAAACCAAAAGAGCGCAGCAAATGCAACAATAAAGGAGCTGCTTGAGTAGTGTTATACTGTTTCATGTTTTTAGATTTAATAACCCAGGTTTTGTGGACCTAAATTGGGATTGAGTTCAATTTCAGAAGCGGGAATGGGAAACCATTTGTCTTTTGCCTCCCAACCCGGTTTTAGTGCAGACAATACCGGATCAATGGTATTGGTTCTTTTCAAATCAAAAAAGCGATGCCCGAGTTCGGTAAAGAATTCAAAGCGTCTTTCCTGCAGGACCGCCGCTATAATCTCTGTTGCAGTAGTTGCAGCCGTAGTACCGAGCCCGGCTCTGGCCCTGATGATATTCAAATCTTCCTTTGCACCAAGAAGGTCTCCCAGATGCGCCCTGGCCTCTGCACGGATCAGGTACATTTCTGCCAGTCGAAAAAGAATGGAGTATTCTACCGAGCCACCAGTATATTCAGATTCCTTATACTTAAAGGGATAATACCAGGTGGACAAGCCCGAAGTCACTGTGCCTATCCAGTGGGTCTTGCGAAGGTCACCGCCAGCAAAAGAAGCCACAAAGGCATCGCTTAAGGCCGATAATGGCGGGGGAGCTGAAGCGAAAATAAAGGTGATCCCTTCTTCGGTATTTTTACCCTCCAGTGCGGGCATCAGCTGCCAGATGGTGGCGGTACTTTCTTTGCGAAATTCCAAATCCAGATCGTCATTCCAGGTGTATAAATCAGTGTCGTTTAGCACCGCGGAGGCCCCGCTCGAAGCTTCGGCCCAGTTGCCGGTATAGAGATTCAATCGGGCAAGCAAGGCACGGGCAGTGGCTTTATTGGGACGTACCCTTTCCTGCGTTACATACTCGGAAGGCAGTAAGCTAATGGCCTGGTTTAAATCATTCTTTAGCAATTCATAAACGGCCGTTGCCTGGGTTTTGGATATCATGCTATTGTGCTTGTAATCGGTAGTGGTAACATAGGGGATAGCCCCGTAGAGGTTTACCAGATAGAAGTGAAGCAGCGCCCTTACAAATAAGGCTTCGCCTGCCAGCTCCTCTTTCGTGGCAGCAGGCAATAGTGTTGCTTGTTGCACCCCTTCCAGTACCGCATTGGCAGTGTAAATCTGATTGTAGCTGCTGTTCCACAAATCAGCCAACTCATGATTCGAAGCCAGGAGCGTATTGTTGTAAAAATCCAGAGAAGTGTTCAGGGGATTGCCAAAATACGTGAGCTCATCGCTGTAATTGCCCAGCTGATGGGAGAGCCCCGATGCCGTGCCGCTTAACAAGCCGTTTTCTCTAATTTTTGCATAGACAGCAACCATGGCGGCATTGGCTGTGGCTTTATCCTCAAAAACCACCGGAGCAGTCAGCTGTGAGTTAGGAAGGGATACAACCACAAAATCCTCACAGGCCACTTGCACAAAACAGGCCAGTGCTACCACTAGAAGCAGCGTGGCTTTAAATAGGACTGCGTTGCAATCCCGAAATGGGATGTGAGCCCGGGTGATGGGTTTACCAGTACTGGTACTATTGTTATTTTTTTTCATTTTCTTAAAAATTAAAAGGTGAGTTGTACTCCGGTGGTAAACACTTTCAAAGGCGGTAAATAACCGACTGCCTTAAATTCAGGATCAGCTCCTTTGTACTTGGTAAGGGTCAGCAAATTTTGTCCTTGAAGAAACAATTGGCATTGAACACTTTTCAGCCATTTTTCAGGGATGCTATAGGAGAATGAAATGTTTTTCAAACGGATATAGGAAGCATCGGTAATGGCAGCATCACTCTCCATATAATTGTAATAAGCCTGCACCCTATTGGAGTTCGTGCCCGAGGTATAGCCCTGATAAGTAGCCACATCCCCTAGTGTTTGCCAATGGTTAGTAACAGCAGCCAGCTGGTTGGATCTCGTGCCGGGAACCCCAAACATACTGGCGGCATTCCAATTCTCTTGCTTTACAAATTGGAATAAGAAATCCAATTGCAATTGCTTGTATTTAAGTTGGTTCTGCAAGCCTCCATAATACTTTGGATTCAGATCCTTTACGGTCTGTTTGTCATCAGCAGCTGTAATCTGACCGTCCTGGTTCACATCTTCAAACTGGTAAATGCCCGTTTGTGGATTCACCCCTATCAGGTGGTATACCTTTTGGATGTTCAGGGCTTTTCCAATGACAAACTGACGGCGGTAGGTTGAGCTTTCCAAATCGGGAAAGGACACTAGTTTGTTCTTGGCCAGGGTCAGGTTCAGGTTGGTCGTCCAGCTGAAGGACCCCTTTTGGAAATTAACGGTTCGCAGGGACAATTCGACTCCACTATTCTCGACTGTGGCATTCAGGTTCGCCTGCACCGAGGTAAAGCCTGTGGTTGCCGGCAAAGGAGTACCCACCAACTGATTGGAAGAGCGGTTGCGGTACCAGGCAGCGGTAAAAAACAATCGGTCTTTGAGCAAACCGGCCTCTACTGCTATTTCCAGTTTCTTGTTGGATTCCCAGCCAAAATTGGGATTGAAAAGTCGGGTGGGGTCTAAACCGATTGTGCCCTCGTAGTTGAGCCCTGATGAAGAATAGGTGTCTAAATACTGGTAATCGCCAATTTGATCATTACCGGTGGTGCCGTAGCTTGCCCTTAGTTTTCCAAAACTTAAAAAGCTACTATTGTCCAGGAAAGCTTCCCTGGAGAATAGCCATGCTGCGCCAACTGCGCCAAAATTGGAAAATTGATTCCCCGGTCCGAAGCGGCTCGAACCATCCCTGCGTCCTGTGAAGTTAAGGATATACCGATTCTGCCAATTGAAATTAGCGCGGCCAAAAAAGGCCTGGTAGCGGTACACGCTTTCGCTGGCACTCAGTACCGCAATGGTGGAGGCAGAGGCGAGATTATAAATCAGGCTATTGCTGGAGAATCCTGTGCCCTGCTGCACCAATTGGCTGCCCTTTTGCTGCTGGAAGGTACCACCCACGAGCACTTCGATTTTTCCACTGCCTAGTGCTTTGCGCCAGTTCAGCTGCGGTTCTGCAATCCAGGACTGCCGATTTGCAGTATCGCTGTAAATCGTTGATGATTCACTGCCAAATCCAAAGGCAGGATTGTATATGGTGGAGGGGGAGGTGCTGGTTTCAAGATGGCGTAAATCTGTAAATCCAAAACTGGATTTCACCTCCAATGCGTCTGTCAGCTGATAGGAAAGCAAGGTGTTGGCGATGAGATCGTTGGTTTTGGCCTTGAACTTCCCTTGGAGATTCCGAAGTGGGTTATTGAAGAACTTCCAGTTTAAGTTGCCCAGCTCATCATACAGTGCCGGAGCATTGGGAGCAATTGTTCTGGCTTCGCGGGTGAAGTCCATGGCCGGTTGGTTGTTATCCTGCAGGGTATAGCCACCGGAGAAAGTAACCTTGAATTTTTTATCTTCAGAGGCATGATTCAGATTCAGCAGAAACCCTTTTTTAGTGTAACTAAAATCCCCTGGCAGCACTGTGGTTTGCCTTGCATAATTCCCACTCAAGAGGAACTGCGTTTGTGCATTTCCCCCCGAGACAGATGTGCCCAGGGTGGTAAAGTCAGCCGTACCGCCGAGCAACACCTTTTGCCAGTCGGTATACCTGCTGGCATCCCATCTGCCGTTCAAATCGTATGCGTTGGAAGGATAGGTGCTAATGCCGTCATTAGCATAAGCTTCTTTTCGCATTTGCACATACTGCTGCGTGTTCATTAAATCCATATAGCGGGTGATCTGACCCAGCCCCCTGGAATAGTTGGCAGTGAACTTTGTTTTACCCTCTTTTCCTTTTTTAGTTGTAATAAGCACAACGCCATTGGCCCCTCGGGAGCCATAAATGGCCGTGGCATCTGCATCTTTAAGCACCTCAATGCTTTCAACGGAGTCCGGATTGATACTGTTCAGCGGACTTGAGGCTTTGGAAAGCACGAACGAAGTAATGCTGTTTCCGATAGCTTCGGAAGAATACGGCACACCGTCTATGATGTACAAGGGATCATTTCCAAGGGTTCGCAAACTGTTTTGTCCGCGTATTTGTATTGAAAACCCCCCACCGGCGATACCGGTTTCCTGTGTAATGTTCACCCCGGCCATCCGCCCTTGCATGGCAGCAAGCACACTCGTGACAGGTTGTTTTTCGATGGCAGCCGCGGAAATTTTAGCGATGCTTCCGGTGCGTTCGCTTTCTTTTACAGAATAATAGCCCGCATTGATGCGAACCTCCTGCAAAGCGGTAGCGTCTTGCTCCATCTGAATATTGAGTAGGGAGCGGCCATCGACAGGGATTGTAATGGTGGTAAAGCCCAGGTACGAAAAAATAAGAATGTCGCCCGGTGCTACGGCTATGGTATATTTCCCATTGAAATCAGAGACTGCCGTTTTTTGCTGGCCTTTTATGGAAATGGTAACCCCGGGTAAAGGGCTTGTGCCGTCAGTGATGGTGCCACTTATCTGGCTTTGCTGGGGTAGGGACTGTAGTTGCCTCAGTGCGGTTTTTGCTGGAGCTGGGGTGTAGGATAATGATAACCCAAAAAGAATCAGGTACCAAAAAGCCGAACCACCCTTGTAAAATGAAAATTTATTCATAATATTGGTATAGTTAAATGAAACGTTAGTTTTGTTAGCGATGGTCCTCTATTC
>NZ_JBLVPS010000047.1:0-3326 GCF_048286515.1 Flavobacterium rhamnosi
TCCCGCTTTTTGATTAAATAGCTCCAACATCTCATTGGCCTTGTCATTTTCGCCAATTGATCTCAAAGACTGCGCATAACGGTAGTAATATTCCGGTTCTAAACCAGCCGTATCCATAGCAAATAGCTCACCATACCATTTAGCCGCTTTATCCAGTTCCGCATTAAAATAATAGGCATTGCCTAGTTTTTTAAACATATCAGCAGATTTATATCCTTTTTCGGCAACCCTTTCGTAGGTTTTTATCGCATCTACATACGCATAGCTGTCATATTTTTTATCAGCCGCAGCCAGCTTCGTATTTTGAGAATAAACGTTAAAAGAAAAAACACTTACTATTGTTATGTAAAGAAGTAGATTATTTTTCATAATAATTGTTTTTAGAAGAATCTTGGAGTTGTAATTTTTTTGTTATTGCTGAATAATTCATATCGCAGGAAAATTTCATGCGAACCGGAATTATAGTTGTCTAAATTAGTGTTTTCAAGATCGTATCCATATCCTATATATAAGCCTTTAGTAGCTTGAAAACCAACCATTGCACTCATTGCAGCGCTCCATCTATAGGCAAGCCCTACTACAAACTTTTCATTGAACATAAAATTTCCGGATACATCCACTTGAAGAGGTGCACCTTCAACCATTTTGGAGAGAACCGCTGGTTTAAATTTAACAGAATTATTCAAATCAAATACATAACCTGCAATTAAATAATAACTAATTTTTTCTTTAAAAATAGCAACTTCATTATCATCATAACGATTGGATTCTATAAAATTTGGTATTGAAAAACCAAGATAAGCTTTGTCAGAATGGAGATAGACACCAGCACCGATGTTTGGAGAGAATTTATTGTTATAATTATGTAAACTAGGGTCATCATCAACAGGATTTAATCGGCTTACATCCAAATCGAAAAGATTTGCAGTTGCTTTTATACCAAAGGAAAGTTTAAAAGTTTCCGAAGTTGGAACGGTATAAGATAAGTCAGCCGAAATTGTATTTTCACGAGTAGGACCAATTTTATCATTTATAATTGATACTCCTAATCCTAAATTATTTCCGTTAAGGGGTGTATTAATAGAAACTGCGTTAGTAACAGGAGCTCCATCAAGTCCTACCCATTGTGTACGGTGTAATGCAAAAATACTCAAGGCACCTCTAGATCCTGCATAGGCGGGATTAATATTTATTGTGTTGTACATGTATTGCGTAAATTGAGCATCTTGTTGCGCAAAACTTACAATGGCTGTAAACATCAAAACGAAAGAAAATAATTTTGTTTTCATAGTAGATATTTATTATTTTAATTATCTATCGGACTCATTTCTAAAAAATCCGGCAGGTCAGTTGATAAATTTGATAACTGTATCAGTTAGTTGAAATAGGGCTATTGTTATATAGTATACCCAAGGACAAAAAGTCCTCAGGTATAAATTGCATTATTGAGTAAGGTATAAATACCCGTCTTTTTTATTTGTTATAATTTTTCCGTCATTATCAACCGATGTATAATTCAATATGTAAAAGTATGTCCCTGTAGGTAATCCTGACGATTCACTGATAGTTGTTCTACCTTCAGAGATACCCTTAAATACTTTGTCAGTATTATTATAGCCTTTAGTTTCAAAAACTAATACACCCCAGCGGTTGTAAATTTCAACCGTGTTTTCTGGATAACATACAGTATCGTTAATGTTGTCGATGACAAATACTTCATTAATTCCATCTCCATTTGGAGAGAAAGCATTGTGAACTAAAACTGTTCCACAAGCCAATACAATACCGCCACAACCTGTGTTTACAGTCATTGTAACTCTTATAGTATCAGAACAACCATTGTTAATTTTATATTCAAATATATAATCTCCAACTGTTAGACCGAAAGCATTAAGGATATCACCTTGTAATGCAGCAGAATTATTTACAGCAACCCAAGTTCCAACAGGAGTTCCTGCTGGTAAAAGATCTCTTAGGTTAGCAGTTGTAACGTCACCGTCGTTACAAACGGAACTGTTTATAGTCACAATACTACTGGTAACACTAACATTAACGATCTGAGTAAACTCGGATGTATTTCCGCAAGTATCGGCAACAGACCATTTTCGAACTATTGAGTAGGAATTGTCGGTTCTGTTAATAATATTCTCTGTATATACGGCTGTTGAAGCAGCAGAACAATTGTCTACAAATACAAGTTCAGGTTTTGATGGAATAGCATTACAATTAACGTCAATAGTTGAATTGAAAGCAGTAGTTGTAGTTGGGCCAGTAGTATCAATTACATTAATAGTTTGTACAGCTGTTGAAGCATTTCCACAGGCATCGGTTGCGGTCCAGGTTCTTGTTACTGAATAGGAACCGGCACATTGACCATTTGTAGTTACGTCTGCAAAAGTCAAAGTCACAGCAGAACCACAATCGTCAGTAGCACTGGCTTGCGTGAACTGAGGCGTTTCGGGACAAGATATCGTTGAAGCGGAAGGCAATGCAGCAATAGCTGGAGCAGTAGTATCAATTAAATTAATAGTTTGCGAAGCTGTTGAAGCATTTCCACAAGCATCAGTTGCGGTCCAAGTTCTAGTTATAGCATATGAACCGGCACATTGACCATTTGTAGTTACGTCTGCAAAAGTCAAAGTTACAGCCGAACCACAATTGTCAGTAGCAGTAGCTTGAGTGAACTCAGGCGTTACAGGACAAGATATAGTTGAAGCGGCAGGTAATGCAGCGATAACTGGAGCGGTAGTATCTATTACATTAATAGTTTGTGAAGCCGTTGAAGCATTTCCACAAGCATCGGTTGCAGTCCAAGTTCTGGTTACAGCATAAGAACCTGCACATTGGCCATTTGTAGTTACATCTGCAAAAGTCAAAGTTACAGATGATGCACACTCATCAGTAGCGGTAGCTTGAGTAAATTCAGGCGTTGCAGGACAAGATATCGTTGAAGCAGAAGGCAATGCAGCAATAACTGGAGCAATCGTGTCAATTACATTGATAGTTTGGGAAGCTGTTGAAGCATTTCCACAAGCATCAGTTGCAGTCCAAGTACGAGTTAAAGTATAGGTACCTGCACAAGATCCGGCAACAGAAGTTTCCAAGAAAGTTACTATAGCGTCACCACAGTCATCCGTGGCGGTTAAAGTAGCAGCTGCAGGAATAGCAGAGCATTGTACCGATACATTTGCAGGCGAAGCTTCAACAAATGTCGGAGCCGTTTGGTCAACCGTTCTGATTAAATTTTGAGTAACATTGATTGTGTTTCCACAAGCATCCGTTACACTGTATGTTCTGATTGTAGTTTCAGTACAACCCACTAAAGC
>NZ_JBLVPS010000048.1:0-2881 GCF_048286515.1 Flavobacterium rhamnosi
GGTTGCATCATGTTCTAAATAATATCAATGATACCAAATCATCAGAACTGCATAATCTTCTTCCACAATACTTCAATCAGGATTTAGTGGATTGATGCTATTGCTGGGACGCATACCCATAATCAAATGACTTTGGAGGTTTGTACTTTTTTGGTGGTTCTTACGAACCATTATATAGATGATTTAAAGAAACTGCAATCAAATAAGTTGCTAGTATCTAACCAGACAGGCGTTGAAGATAGAAGATGAGTTGTAAAAAAAATAAACGATCTTAGCCTAATGAAATGAAAGAGTCATTTACAATGAAAATCTTTGATATTGTAATACTTTTCATAAAAGCTTTAGAAATAAACTTATTTGAAAATTAACATAAATAATCTTATTATGAACATGTTTGCAAAAAATGAAGCCAAATCAGTAGAAGAATATCTTTTGAGGGTTCCTGCAGAAAGCAAAAAAGATGTTGATTTTATTCACAATTTTATTCAAAAAGTAGTTCCGAACCTAAAACCTTATTTTGCAACTAATATGATCGGCTACGGTATGTTTTACTACCTAGATTCGAAAAAGCAAAAAAGAGATTGGCCCATAATTGCCCTTGCAAATCAGAAGAACTATCTAAGTATTTATGTATGTACAGTTGTTGAGAATAAGGACGAGGCGGAAAAATATAAAAAAGAGCTTGGCAAACTTAGTAAGGGGATCGGTTGCATCAGATTTAAGAAAATAGAGGATATCAATCTTGAAACTCTTGAAATAGTATTAAAGCTCGCTGAAAAAAAACCTGGGGTCATCGG
This sequence comes from Flavobacterium rhamnosi, assembly GCF_048286515.1. Lineage (NCBI taxonomy): Bacteria > Pseudomonadati > Bacteroidota > Flavobacteriia > Flavobacteriales > Flavobacteriaceae > Flavobacterium > Flavobacterium rhamnosi. The sequence goes on from NZ_JBLVPS010000048.1 coordinate 798, forward strand.
GGCCACTTTAGTAGACAAATAGTCATATAACTAAAATAGTGATCTGTTAGAAGTAAACTTTATTACTGAAGAAATAAAGCAACCTTTACATAGCATGAAAATTATGGCTGGGATATACAAGTTAGCCGCAAGCTTTGGGGACATTGCACCATTCAAAGTATCCTCACCGACTGTAAATGACAAACGGTTCAAATAACTTGTTGACAAAAAATAAGCCGGATGCCGAAAATTGAATAGAGATAGGTAATCAATTAAATTCAAATCAAAATGGAAACGAAAAACATGTAGCGTTGTTACCTCCATATCAATTGTTAACATCTACAGTAGGAGCTCTCAGCATTATTGGTGTTGCAATCACTGTTTATCCGAGGATTATTGTGTTATTTTTAATGGCCCTGATTCCCATTGCTTCTAAGTTTTACGTTAAAAAAATTAGTAGTAAGTCCAATGATTTTTAGAGAAATTATTATACTACACTAACCATTATAAATTTGCAATCAATCCTAGCTAAACTTGAAACGATGCTTATTCGAGAGAACAGCAAGCCAGCGGCTAACTGCAGTTTGGTCAGGTTGGGATGTTGGTGGAATTACGTAATCAATAATCTGTTTAGCACAAAAACTCTACTCCTATTTTCCTAACCTCGTCAAGCGTCAGGATGTTAACTATCTAAAAATCTGTATCAATAATTTTTACATCTCTATTTATCAAGTGATTCGTGATCAATTTCACTTCCACAAAATATCTGGAAAGACAACTACGGATCAAACAAATTACACTATTTTGATACTGAGAAGTTCTAATTTTTGCTTCCTCATAGGTTTTAAGCTGTTATTATCCGATCATTTCGAACCAAAAAAACCTCCAAAATCAAATGACTTTGAAGGTTTAAGATTTTTGGTGGTCCATACGGGACCGTTTACGAACCATTTTTTACAAGATTTGAAGAAACTTGCAATCAAATAGTATTTTTAAATTCCTCTTATTCAAAATTCTCAAAAACAGCAAATTACGAGAGTGTTAATAGTAATTTTTTCCGGAACTCAGCTTCTAAAGACAAACTTTTGTATCTTTGAAAAAAGTTTAAAATGACAACAAAAGATAATATATTAAAAACGCTGAAATCTAATAAGCTGAAGCTTTCGAAATTTGGTATTCGAAATGTTGGCTTGTTTGGATCTTACATTCGTAACGAGCAATCCAGCGAAAGTGATATTGATTTGTTGATTGATTTTGAACCGGAAAAAGAAAACTTCGATAACTTCATGGCGGTTTATGATTTGTTTGAAAAACTTTTCAAGAACGAAAAAATTGAAGTCGTTACAAAAAACGGTTTAAGTCCCTATATTGGTCCAAAAATTTTAAATGAAGTTCAATATGTCTAAAGACCCAAAAGAATTTCTTAGACATATTCTAGACGAATGTTCTTATGTAATCTCGGTTAGCGATAGTTTGTCGTTCGAAGATTTTATAGAAGATGAAACTTTAAAACGCGCCGTTGTTCGAAGTTTAGAAATTATTGGAGAAGCTACAAAGAAAATTCCGGCTGACTTTAAAGCTAAATGGAGTACCATTCAGTGGAAAAATATGGCTGGAATGCGCGATAGACTCATACACGACTACATTGGCGTAAATTATAGCATAGTTTGGGATGTAATGAAAAATAAAATTCCAGACATGCATATAGAGATTTCAAGTTTTCTGTCAAAAGAATAATAAAACTACCACTTATAGCTAGAGTTTCGCTGGATTTGAAAAACCAATAATGAATTTCCTGTTGAACGGAACCGCTTAGATTCCTTAACTATGGGGTTGTCGTAAAGTTTTGAGAGAGTTGTAAAAGGATTTAGCTTACTCTTTTTGAATCAAATTAGAGGAGTTAGAAACGTTGCATTTTCCTTTTTAGACTAACTAATATTTATGCTTAATTTTTGCTCCTCCACAGGTTTTGGGATTGATCCGGGATCAATCCTAAAAGTTGTGGGGAAATATTAAAAAAGGGATATTTGCATTTATAAATAACTACCCATGCCAGATTCATATAGCGAACTTATCAAATTACTATTGCCAGAAATTATAGTTGA
>NZ_JBLVPS010000049.1:0-2741 GCF_048286515.1 Flavobacterium rhamnosi
CAACAATACAAAGATTTCTTAAGTGATTTCAAAGCCTGGGATCAACTACCACACGCCAAACAATGGCTTCTCTTTGCGAAAAACTTAGGCAAACGTTTATCAATAGATGAAACTTCACTCTCCAATGGCGAACTCTATACAATTTTAACCAACAAAGCAGGTAAAGGAAAGAAAATACTCCAGTAAATTCAAGTACTCCAATTTTTTGAAAAATAGTTGTACAAATTTTAGAATCAAAAAAACCTCCAAAATCAAATGACTTTGGAGGCTTGTAATTTTGTGGTCCATACGGGACCGTTTACGAACCATTTTATGTATGATTTGAAGAAACTTTCAATGAGAGAACGCTGAGTAAATCATTTCTATTTAACTTTATTGCGAAGCAGATCGTGAACGATTACTAAATGATGTTGGGGTTATTCGCAACAAACTCAAAGTAAATGACGTTAGTTGAAGTTAAGAAATTAATTCAATAGTTTTTTTTCAATAGAAAAACGCTTCTCCTTTTGCAACAAACTTTAATTTTTTGTTTAGGAAATTATAATCAGGATGTTGAATTAATGTTAGAAAACTAATAGTAGACAAAATATTTAATTTAGTGTCAAATGTTAATTCAATAATTTCACAAAAGTGCAAAAAAAATTCTCAATTTCTGGAGAAGTTTTGTGGGCTGTCAGGGACAGCAATCGAACAACTGGTTCCAATTTTGACGTTTTTTGAAACAATAAAGAGAGTATTTGATATTGAGGAATGCCGTTTATAATTGCCAAAGGCATGTGATGCTTTAGTAGTTCTTTTTCTTTCGGTCCTATATGGCCATTATGTTAATATTTTGCGCACTTTCTTAACTCTTCATAGTGTATGATAATTGTTGGCGCTGTATGTGTTTCTTCTAGGTTACTATGTTTCTTAATAATGACTTTGGTAGAAAGAGACTTACGGTCACTAGGTTCGATAATTCCGTCTCTCGAAGAATAAACTAAAATCGCTTGTTTCCTCTCTTAAATAGATGAATAAGATTGATACCGAAAAAGTGATTTTAGTTCATGTTGAAAAAATCAGAAAAAATATTTATTACAAAACCCATTTGTTTTTTAATACTTTTTACGGGTATAACCATAAAAAATATTAAAAAAATATTATTTTTATGGTTACTATGTTGTTTTTGTTTAAATAAAGACTATTTTTGTGTTTATAACATTAAAATAATGATTCCAAGAACAACATATTTAGAGCAGTTACGTGAGTTTATTGATAAACCACAAATAAAGATTCTTACGGGAATAAGAAGAAGTGGGAAATCATCTGCGTTATTGTTATTGAAAGATGAATTGAAGCGGAATGGAGTAGAAACTGAGCAAATCGTTTATATCAATTTGGAAAGTTTTGCTTTTTCTGAATTGCGGACTGCAGTCAAGTTATATGAATATGTGGCTAAAAAAGCACAAAAAAATAAGAAAATGTACCTGCTGTTGGATGAAATCCAGGAAGTTGAACAATGGGAAAAAGCAGTCAACTCTTTTTTGGTTGATTTTGATGTGGATATTTACCTCACAGGTTCTAATTCACATTTGTTGTCCTCCGAATTAGCGACATATTTGGCGGGTCGTTATGTTGAAATTCCAGTTTACACCTTGTCATTTGCTGAATATTTGCAATTTCGGGAGACTTATTTTCCGCAGGAAAAACAAGATAATAAAACTGCGTTTGTGTCCTATTTGCGTTTCGGTGGTTTTCCTGTTATTCACACTACAAATTATTCGGAAGAGACGGCGTACAAAGTAATTTACGATATTTATTCTTCAGTTATTTTGCGTGATACAGTCCAGCGTTACAAGATTCGTGATATTGAACTTTTAGAGCGTGTAATTAAATATGCTTTTGATAACATTGGCAATACTTTTTCGGGGAAAAATGTCGCTGACTATTTTAAAAGTCAACAACGAAAAATAGATATCAATACGGTATATAATTACCTGCACGCTTTGGTAGGTGCTTTTATTTTGTACCAAACGCCCCGTTATGATATCAAAGGGAAAGAAATTTTGAAAACTCAAGAAAAGTTTTTTCTGAGTGATGTAGGTTTGCTTTATGCTACAATGGGATATAAAGACCGCAATATTTCCGGTATTTTAGAAAATATTGTTTTCTTGGAATTGAAACGCCGCGGCTACAAGGTTTTTGTGGGGAAATACGACGACAAGGAAATTGATTTCATAGCAGAAAGACAAGGTGAAAAAATCTACGTACAAGTGGCGTACAAAATAGAAAGTGAGCAAACTGCAATGCGTGAATTTTCAGTACTTTTAAGCATAAAGGATCAGTACCCTAAGTTCGTGGTAACAATGGATGATTTTTGGAAAGAATCAGTAGAAGGCATAAAGCACTTTTATATTTCTGATTTTTTGTTGGATTCGGGGTATTAGAATTCTATTATCAAAGAGATAAAAAAAGAAAATGAAAGACAAATATTGATTCTAGATATTCCGACGAAAGTAATTTTATCTTGAAAATCAGAAAAAAATGTCACTGCAATTGTTTATATTTAAGTAACTATCGGCAAGGCACTATAGATTTTTGAGTTTTCTTTTTCCATTTTTAGAGGTGCCCGAAAAGCAGATTTCGGATCATGCGTAAAAGTTGTGGGGAAATATAAAAATCTAGATATTTGTACTTCCAAATTTTATACAAATGCAAGATTCTTTTACCAATATACTGAAGTTATTGTTACCTGAAATAAT
>NZ_JBLVPS010000050.1:0-2661 GCF_048286515.1 Flavobacterium rhamnosi
TTGTGAACGGTAAATAAAAGTACACGATTTTTGGCAATTAAGAGTGCAGGATAATTGGCAAGAATAGTGCACGATAATCAGCAAGAATAAGTGCAGGATTATTGGCAAGAATGAATACATAGTTCCTCTTTTGGGGTTTAGCCCCAAAAGAAAAAAACAACCTTTGTCATCTACTAAAAAGACAAGGATATTTATGAACTATTATTTAAACAAACTTATGACCTATCATGAAGTTCACCGTATGGATCGCGAGGGTTTTTCTGTAACTAAAATCGCAGATTATCTCGGGATGAACTGGCGTACCGCCAAACGTTTGCTCAAGCTGAGCGAAGATGAATTTGAACAAGAACTTACAAAGCCCAAAGGTAGAAAGAAAACTTTGGAAGACTACACGGAATTTGTCAAGGGCAAGCTGGAGATACACGCAGACACCTCTGCTGCACAAATGCACGATTGGCTCAAGGAGTGCCATCAGGACTTTCCTGAGGTAAGCCAGAAGACTATTTTTAACTTTGTTCATTCGGTCAGAACAACCTACAACATTCTCAAAACGGAAGCAGTACGGGAATATACCATGGTTCCTGAATTAGCCTACGGTATGCAGGGACAAGTTGACTTTGGGTTCTACAACATGGCTACCACCTTGGGCAAAACCCGGAAAGTACAGTTCTTTACATTCGTACTTTCGCGCTCGCGATATAAGTACGTTTTGTTCCAGGACACCCCTTTCACCACGCAAGACGTTATTCAAGCTCATGAACTTGCTTTCAACTATATAGAAGGCTGTCCCAAAGAGATTGTTTATGATCAGGACCGGTTATTCATAGTCTCTGAAAACTTAGGAGATCTCATTCTGACCGCTGAATTTCGAGCTTACGTCAAGCGGCGGAGCTTTATTACCCATTTTTGCAAAAAGGCTGATCCTGAATCGAAGGGAAAGGTTGAAAACGTGGTTGGGTATGTAAAAAAGAACTTTCTCTACAACCGCTCCTTCAAAGATCTGGAAACATTGAACTCTGAGGCACGGGGATGGCTTAACCGGACAGCTAACGCACTGGAGCACGGTACAACCAAGCGGATCCCACAAGACGAACATGGTATCGAAGCGAAATTCCTGGATCCTTATCATCCTATAGAGCTCGTCGTTAAGCAGTTACCAACCTACGCGGTCCATAAGGACAACAAGATATCTTACAAGGGTAATCTTTATAGTCTGCCTTATGGTACTTACAAAGGGAAGAATACTACGATACAGTTGAAGGAAGCCGGATCAGAACTAATCATGCTCGATGAAAAGTATGGTGAACTCTGCCGACATGAGATCAACCTGCTTAGAGGTCAGAAAATAATCGCACGTGACCATAAACGTGATAAGAATACGGCCATCGTGGAAATGATGGAAGAGTTCTGTGAACTGATGGAGAATAAATTGCAGGCACTAGATTGGATAGAACGGATCAGGAACCATAAACCCCGATATATCCGTGATCAGATACAATCGCTAAAAGTCACGGTTACTGGCCTTGATCCCTACATTGCTTCCCGGGCATTAGATTATGCCTGCGAGAATGGAATCCTGAGCGCTACCGACTTTAAAGCCATCGTAGAGACCATGAACAGAAAACAGCAAAACGAAGTCCTACAAGGACCTAAGATCATCCAATTGAACCCCTTGAGCGGCACAAGCAAACGTATTGCAGATACGGATCCACAACGGAGTGATCTAGGAAGTTATGATACCTTCTTTACTAATTGATAACCCATATGTTACCGGCTCTGGTCGGTAACATATCCTAAAACAAGAAAACAAAATGGAAAAACAAAAACAAGAAATCAAACAGCTGTGCAGCAGCTTTCGACTCTCGGCTATCGGGACGAATCTGGAAGAAATCATTGCAGATGCAGAAAAGGATAGTCTAGGCTACGTTCAATATACGCTTAGGTTATTGAAAAGAGAAGCCGACCATCGCCAGAACAACGATGAAATAAGAAGGATGAAGACCGCTGGATTACCTAAGAATAATAATCTGGACCTCTACGAAATCGGAAGGAACGGACTCAAAAGCGAACGGTTAGCGCAACTAAGAGAGCTCAACTGGATAGACCAGCTTTTTAATATTGTCTTGATGGGGCCAAGCGGTACAGGAAAAACAGCACTTGCTGCAGGTCTGTCCATGGATGCTGTCAAGGCGGGTTACAAAGTGTATTTCCGCTCTATGGATGAGATTCTCAATACACTAAAGACAAAGGACTTTGTGAAATCACAGATGGCGGAATACAAGAAACTGCTCAAGGCCAATCTAATCGTATTGGATGATATTATGCTTTTTCCTTTGGAAAAGAGTCTGGCAGTCGCCTTCTTCAACTTTATAAATCAGATTTATGAACATACCTCGATTATAATTACTACCAATAAAAAGCCGACTGAATGGGCTAAAATGCTGGACGATGAAGTCATTGCGACCGCCCTATTGGACCGTTTACTTTTTAGGTGTGAAGTGATCAGCCTAACGGGTGAAAGCTACCGTATGGAAAACAGAAAAACGTTTTTTGATTCTTCAAAATAATACCCTACTTTTGAATCAAACTATGTATTCATTCTTGCCGAATACTCTGCACTTCCAGTTGCCAAAAACTCTGCATTCTTATTTACCGTTCACA
>NZ_JBLVPS010000052.1:0-1973 GCF_048286515.1 Flavobacterium rhamnosi
ATTTAGGTAGTGGTAGGGGAGCATTCTAACAGGGTAGAAGGTGTGTCGTAAGGCATGCTGGACTGGTTAGAAAAGAAAATGTAGGCATAAGTAACGATAATGCGGGCGAGAAACCCGCACACCGAAAGACTAAGGTTTCCACAGCTATGCTAATCAGCTGTGGGTTAGTCGGGACCTAAGGCGAACCCGAAAGGGACAGTCGATGGACAACGGGTTAATATTCCCGTACTAGTTATTACTGTGATGGGGTGACGGAGTGATGAAAGCGCCGCGAACTGACGGAATAGTTCGTTGAAGTACCTACCTATAAGCTGCGCAGGCAAATCCACGCGGCTTGGGGAAATACGATAGTACTCGGAGTCTTCGGACAAAGAGATAGTGCGCCTAAGGGCTTCCAAGAAAAACCTCTAAACTTCAGGTAATAAGTACCCGTACCGCAAACCGACACAGGTAGTCGAGGAGAGAATCCTAAGGTGCTCGAGAGATTCATGGCTAAGGAATTAGGCAAAATAGACCCGTAACTTCGGGAGAAGGGTCGCCAGCAGCAATGCTGGCCGCAGTGAAGAGGTCCAGGCGACTGTTTATCAAAAACACAGGGCTCTGCAAAATCGTAAGATGAAGTATAGGGCCTGACACCTGCCCGGTGCTGGAAGGTTAAGAGGAGATGTTATCTTCGGAGAAGCATTGAATTGAAGCCCCAGTAAACGGCGGCCGTAACTATAACGGTCCTAAGGTAGCGAAATTCCTTGTCGGGTAAGTTCCGACCTGCACGAATGGTGTAACGATCTGGACACTGTCTCAGCCATGAGCTCGGTGAAATTGTAGTAGCGGTGAAGATGCCGCTTACCCGCAGTGGGACGAAAAGACCCTGTGCACCTTTACTATAGCTTAGTATTGACCTTGGATAAATGATGTGTAGGATAGGTTGGAGACTGTGAAGTGGCGTCGCTAGGCGTTGTGGAGTCATTGTTGAAATACAACCCTTTGTTTATCTGAGGCCTAACCCCGCTATGCGGGGGACATTGCTTGGTGGGTAGTTTGACTGGGGTGGTCGCCTCCAAAAGAGTAACGGAGGCTTCTAAAGGTTCCCTCAGTACGCTTGGTAACCGTGCGTAGAGTGCAATGGCATAAGGGAGCTTGACTGAGAGACATACAGGTCGATCAGGTACGAAAGTAGAGCATAGTGATCCGGTGGTTCCGCATGGAAGGGCCATCGCTCAAAGGATAAAAGGTACGCCGGGGATAACAGGCTGATCTCCCCCAAGAGCTCATATCGACGGGGGGGTTTGGCACCTCGATGTCGGCTCGTCACATCCTGGGGCTGGAGAAGGTCCCAAGGGTTGGGCTGTTCGCCCATTAAAGTGGCACGCGAGCTGGGTTCAGAACGTCGTGAGACAGTTCGGTCTCTATCTACTGTGGGCGCAAGAAATTTGAGTGGATCTGATTCTAGTACGAGAGGACCGAATTGGACAAACCTCTAGTGTATCTGTTGTCACGCCAGTGGCATCGCAGAGTAGCTACGTTTGGAAGGGATAAGCGCTGAAAGCATATAAGCGCGAAACCCACCACAAGATGAGATTTCTTTTAAGGGTCGTAGGAGATGACTACGTTGATAGGCTATAGATGTAAAGGCAGTAATGTCATAGTCGAGTAGTACTAATAACCCGTAAGCTTATGTACGCTTTTCCCCGGGGCAACCCGGGGAAGAAACTTTCTCAAAACTTTTTATTTTCTTTATCTCAGTATGTTAAGATATTATGTAAGTGATGTTTATAACACTATAAACAACATTACAGTAATTGCCCAAAGCAATTATAACCTCTTAAGGTGGTTATTGCGGCGGGGCTCACCTCTTCCCATCCCGAACAGAGTAGTTAAGCCCGCCTGCGCAGATGGTACTGCAGTTATGTGGGAGAGTATGTCGTCGCCTTTCTTTAAAGAATCCTCATCATTCATTTGATGAGGATTTTTTT
>NZ_JBLVPS010000053.1:0-1808 GCF_048286515.1 Flavobacterium rhamnosi
AGATTAAAAAGAAGTTGTACTTTTGCACCCGCTTCGAGAGACACACAATGTGGGTTAAACGAGACGAGAAACAAGATAAGAACACGTTCCTAGACATATTGAATTGACAGCCGTTTTAAGAGAGATCTTAAGACAAAAGAATAAGAGTAATAGAATTGAAAGATTTGAAAAAACCACTAGAGAATTTAGTCGAATATAAAAAAGAGCTTAAATTTATTTAAGTTCGCACAATATACGATGAAGAGTTTGATCCTGGCTCAGGATGAACGCTAGCGGCAGGCTTAACACATGCAAGTCGAGGGGTATAGTTCTTCGGAACTAGAGACCGGCGCACGGGTGCGTAACGCGTATGCAATCTACCTTTCACAAAGGGATAGCCCAGAGAAATTTGGATTAATACCTTATAGTATATATGAATGGCATCATTTATATATTAAAGATTTATCGGTGAAAGATGAGCATGCGTCCCATTAGCTTGTTGGTAAGGTAACGGCTTACCAAGGCAACGATGGGTAGGGGTCCTGAGAGGGAGATCCCCCACACTGGTACTGAGACACGGACCAGACTCCTACGGGAGGCAGCAGTGAGGAATATTGGACAATGGGCGCAAGCCTGATCCAGCCATGCCGCGTGCAGGATGACGGTCCTATGGATTGTAAACTGCTTTTATACAGGAAGAAACACTACTTCGTGAAGTAGCTTGACGGTACTGTAAGAATAAGGATCGGCTAACTCCGTGCCAGCAGCCGCGGTAATACGGAGGATCCAAGCGTTATCCGGAATCATTGGGTTTAAAGGGTCCGTAGGCGGTCAGATAAGTCAGTGGTGAAAGCCCATCGCTCAACGGTGGAACGGCCATTGATACTGTCTGACTTGAATTATTAGGAAGTAACTAGAATATGTAGTGTAGCGGTGAAATGCTTAGAGATTACATGGAATACCAATTGCGAAGGCAGGTTACTACTAATGGATTGACGCTGATGGACGAAAGCGTGGGTAGCGAACAGGATTAGATACCCTGGTAGTCCACGCCGTAAACGATGGATACTAGCTGTTGGGAGCAATCTCAGTGGCTAAGCGAAAGTGATAAGTATCCCACCTGGGGAGTACGTTCGCAAGAATGAAACTCAAAGGAATTGACGGGGGCCCGCACAAGCGGTGGAGCATGTGGTTTAATTCGATGATACGCGAGGAACCTTACCAAGGCTTAAATGTAGATTGACCGGTTTGGAAACAGACTTTTCGCAAGACAATTTACAAGGTGCTGCATGGTTGTCGTCAGCTCGTGCCGTGAGGTGTCAGGTTAAGTCCTATAACGAGCGCAACCCCTGTTGTTAGTTGCCAGCGAGTCATGTCGGGAACTCTAACAAGACTGCCAGTGCAAACTGCGAGGAAGGTGGGGATGACGTCAAATCATCACGGCCCTTACGCCTTGGGCTACACACGTGCTACAATGGCCGGTACAGAGAGCAGCCACTGGGCGACCAGGAGCGAATCTATAAAACCGGTCACAGTTCGGATCGGAGTCTGCAACTCGACTCCGTGAAGCTGGAATCGCTAGTAATCGGATATCAGCCATGATCCGGTGAATACGTTCCCGGGCCTTGTACACACCGCCCGTCAAGCCATGGAAGCTGGGGGTGCCTGAAGTCGGTGACCGCAAGGAGCTGCCTAGGGTAAAACTGGTAACTAGGGCTAAGTCGTAACAAGGTAGCCGTACCGGAAGGTGCGGCTGGAACACCTCCTTTCTAGAGCTTGAATGTTAGTTGCTTTTGTAACACTTTCAAGAAAGAAGACGAAAGTTCGAA
>NZ_JBLVPS010000054.1:0-1637 GCF_048286515.1 Flavobacterium rhamnosi
TGGAAACAAATAAGGACATTTTATTACTCTTGCTGTTAGTTCAAATAATACCATTTAAGAATAAGAGTGTCTCGTAGCTCAGCTGGTTAGAGTACTACACTGATAATGTAGGGGTCGACAGTTCGAGTCTGTCCGAGACAACTATTTTAGACTTAAAAAAAAGGAAATTTTAGAAGTATGAGTATGAATTCATTAATTCAAAGTTCAACATTCATAATTTAAGATTAGAAATGGGGGATTAGCTCAGCTGGCTAGAGCGCCTGCCTTGCACGCAGGAGGTCAACGGTTCGACTCCGTTATTCTCCACAGATCCGAAAGGATATAAGTTCATTGACATATTGAGATAAGAAAATAATAAAAAGTAGAAAGCATTTTTTGCTTGTTTATCATTAGACAAGTAAAAGAAACGGCATTCTTAATTGAATGTTGGTACAATAAGCAAAATAAGGGCGTATGGGGGATGCCTTGGCTCTCAGAGGCGATGAAGGGCGTGATAAGCTGCGAAAAGCTACGGGGATTGGCACACACGAATTGATCCGTAGATACCCGAATGGGGCAACCCACTATGTTGAAGACATAGTACACCGATAGGTGGGCAAACCCGCTGAACTGAAACATCTAAGTAGGCGGAGGAGAAGAAAACAAAAGTGATTCCGTAAGTAGTGGCGAGCGAACGCGGATTAGCCCAAACCAATGTTGTTACGGCAATGTTGGGGTTGTAGGACCACGTTATTTGTTGCGGATAGAATTAGAATCTACTGGAAAGTAGAGCCAAAGAAGGTGATAGCCCTGTATAAGTAATAGAAGATAACGATAGTGGTATCCTGAGTAGGGCGGGACACGAGAAATCCTGTCTGAATTTGGCGGGACCATCCGCTAAGGCTAAATACTCCTGAGAGACCGATAGTGAACCAGTACCGTGAGGGAAAGGTGAAAAGAACCGTGAATAACGGAGTGAAATAGATCCTGAAACCATACGCTTACAAGCGGTCGGAGCCCTTTAGTGGGGTGACGGCGTGCCTTTTGCATAATGAGCCTACGAGTTAACGTTGCTGGCAAGGATAAGTGGTTAAGCCACGGATCCGTAGCGAAAGCGAGTCTGAATAGGGCGCTTTAGTCAGTAGTGTTAGACGCGAAACCGTGTGATCTACCCATGGGCAGGTTGAAGCTGTGGTAACACACAGTGGAGGACCGAACCGGTTGACGTTGAAAAGTCTTCGGATGACCTGTGGGTAGGGGTGAAAGGCCAATCAAACTCGGAAATAGCTCGTACTCCCCGAAATGCATTTAGGTGCAGCGTTAGTTATAAAGTTATATAGAGGTAGAGCTACTGATTGGATGCGGGGGCTTCACCGCCTACCAATTCCTGACAAACTCCGAATGCTATATAATGTTCACTAACAGTGAGGGCTTGGGTGCTAAGGTCCAAGTCCGAGAGGGAAAGAACCCAGACCATCAGCTAAGGTCCCCAAATATATACTAAGTTGAAAGAACGAGGTTTGTCTGCCCAGACAGCTAGGATGTTGGCTTGGAAGCAGCCATTCATTTAAAGAGTGCGTAACAGCTCACTAGTCGAGCGGACGAGCATGGATAATAATCGGGCATAAGTATATTACCGAAGCTATGGATTACCTATT
>NZ_JBLVPS010000055.1:0-1567 GCF_048286515.1 Flavobacterium rhamnosi
TATGAAATACCCATGATTTAGCAAGCGCAAACCCCCATGAGTTTTTCACGGAACGTGAATATATTCGTAAATTAGATGTCTAAAAAACATTTAAGATTATGGAAACAGTTCAATTCGAACAGCTCATTTCTGTAGGATGCGGAATAGATGTTCATAAAGATGTTATCGTAGCGACCATTCGCAAGAGTAACAAAGATTATCAAACCAAAAGCTTTAACGCTTTTACCGGTTCATTGATAGATTTGAAGGATTGGTGTAAATCAGAAAAAGTTACCCATATCGCAATGGAGAGTACTGGAATCTATTGGAAACCACTATTCAACATTCTCGAAGAGGATTTTGAGATAATATTAGTTAACGCTCGGCATATAAAAAATGTTCCTGGGCATAAAACGGATAAGAAAGATAGTATTTGGATTAGTAAATTACTATTAAGTGGGTTACTCAAAGGTAGCTTTATTCCTCCGGTAGAGATACGAGAATTACGCGATTTAATTCGATATAAGAAGAAAAAAACTCAATTCATCGCATCAGAAAAAAACAGGATGATAAAATTTTTAGAAGATTGTAATATTAAATTAAGCAGTGTAGTTTCCGACACACAAGGAGTAAGCGCAACAAAAATCATCAACGATATTATTGATGGTAAAAATGATGTTATTCATTTATTGACTCATATACATGGCAAAATAAAAGCCAGTAAAGAAGATATAGCCAAAGCCTTAACAGGAAGAATAACGCCACATCATCAATTTATGCTTAAAATGATACGAGAAACTATCGATGAAAATGAAAAATTAATTACAAAAATAGATGCTCAAATAGATTTATGTGTAGCAAAATATGAAGTAGAACTTCAACTTTTACAAACTATTGATGGAGTTGGAAGAGATACAGCGATAACGGTAATTAGTGAAATTGGGGTTGATATGAATGCGTTTCAAGACGAGCATCATTTGGCAAGCTGGGCAGGATTAAGCCCCGGAACCAATGAAAGTGCAGGTAAAAAAAAAGCACCCGAGTCACCCACGGGAACAAATACGTCCAATCCGCTTTAGTTGAAGCAGCATGGGGAGCAACCAGAAAGAAGGAGAGTTATTTAAAAGCATTTTATCATAAATTATTAATCAAAAAAGGAAGTAAGAAAGCCTTAATAGCTGTAAGCCATAAAATAATCAAAGCAACGTATCATATTCTCAATAATAAAGAAGAATATAAAGAACCATTGTTGCAAATAGAAAGATCAAAAGAGAGAAACAAACAAAAAAATATTCAAAAAAGCGTAAGTCAATTAAGGAAATTAGGATTTAATGTTAGATTAAGTCCAACAGCATAAAGATAAATGTAAGCTCGTTTTTGTTTACTAGAATATGAAATCTGTGTATGAAATTGAGTAAAAACTGGATAAGCACAAACACCTGACGCAAAAATTAAGTAGTAATACAAAATTGGAAGCTCGAATATGAAAATTTACAATTTCTTATCCTTTTATAAAACAAAACACTGAGTAATAGAAGAATAATTTAAAAACAAAATTAACAAAGGTATCATTGCTGATTTAAGTGTC
>NZ_JBLVPS010000056.1:0-1411 GCF_048286515.1 Flavobacterium rhamnosi
GGAACTTTCCCTGCTGCGGATACTGCTGTAGTGACTGATGAGGCCGATGCCTGCTCAACTCCGGTTGTGGCTTTCGTTAGTGATAGTGCTCCTGCTTTGGTGGGTTGTACTGAAACTACAATCAGAACATACAGTGTAACGGATGCTTGTGGAAACACAATCAATGTTACTCAAAACTTAATCAGAACAGTGGACCAAACGGCTCCGACAGCTTCTAACCCTGCTGCCATTACTCTTAGCGGTTGCAACGGAACTTTCCCTGCTGCGGATACTGCTGTAGTGACTGATGAGGCCGATGCCTGTTCAACTCCGGTTGTGGCTTTTGTTGGTGATAGTGCTCCTGCTTTAGTAGGTTGTACTGAAACTACAATCAGAACATACAGTGTAACGGATGCTTGTGGAAACACAATCAATGTTACTCAAAATTTAATCAGAACGATTGACCAAACGGCTCCGACTGCTTCTAACCCTGCTGCCATTACTCTTAGCGGTTGCAATGGAACTTTCCCTGCTGCGGATACTGCTGTAGTGACTGATGAGGCCGATGCCTGTTCAACTCCGGTTGTGGCTTTTGTTGGTGATAGTGCTCCTGCTTTAGTGGGTTGTACTGAAACTACAATCAGAACATACAGTGTAACGGATGCTTGTGGAAACACAATCAATGTTACGCAAAATTTAATCAGAACAGTAGACCAAACGGCTCCGACAGCTTCTAACCCTGCTGCCATTACTCTTAGCGGTTGCAACGGAACTTTCCCTGCTGCAGATACTGCTGTAGTGACTGATGAGGCCGATACCTGTTCAACTCCGGTTGTGGCTTTTGTTGGTGATAGTGCTCCTGCTTTAGTGGGTTGTACTGAAACTACAATCAGAACATACAGTGTAACGGATGCTTGCGGAAACACAATCAATGTTACTCAAAATTTAATCAGAACGATTGACCAAACGGCTCCGACTGCTTCTAACCCTGCTGCCATTACTCTTAGCGGTTGCAATGGAACTTTCCCTGCTGCGGATACTGCTGTAGTGACTGATGAGGCCGATGCCTGTTCAACTCCGGTTGTGGCTTTTGTTGGTGATAGTGCTCCTGCTTTAGTGGGTTGTACTGAAACTACAATCAGAACATACAGTGTAACGGATGCTTGTGGAAACACAATCAATGTTACGCAAAATTTAATCAGAACAGTAGACCAAACGGCTCCGACAGCTTCTAACCCTGCTGCCATTACTCTTAGCGGTTGCAACGGAACTTTCCCTGCTGCAGATACTGCTGTAGTGACTGATGAGGCCGATACCTGTTCAACTCCGGTTGTGGCTTTCGTTGGTGATAGTGCTCCTGCTTTAGTGGGTTGTACTGAAACTACAATCAGAACATACAGTGTAACGGATGCTTGTGGAAACACAATCAATG
>NZ_JBLVPS010000057.1:0-1106 GCF_048286515.1 Flavobacterium rhamnosi
GGTACGAGTGGTCGGAAGAAATTTCGACCACTTTACGTTTTAAATACTTTGTCAGGATCCCCTCCTGAAAGTATGATCATTATTACCGTAATAAGCTCTCTTAATTCCATAACAAACCTTCTTTTAGCTGTTTTGTAGCCAAGGTTATTTGCTTTCTTGTAAATTAAGACCAGCATTGCTACAATTAGAGTCATATAAATCATGACTTCCATTCCATTTTTACTGAGCGATACAAGATGACTGACGTTGAGTTCTTGTTTTATAAATCTGAAAAAGACTTCGATATCCCATCTTCTTCTGTAATAATCTGCAACTTCCTTAGCAGTAAGGTCAAAATCATTGGTGATAAACCAAAATATCTTTTCCGGCCGTTCTTTATTTTTCACTATCACCAGTCTAAATTGGTTTTCAAGTTTTTCTTCCCTGTGATGTATGTTTCCTCGTTTGTTATTTACTGGAATGCCCGTATAAAGATTTACTATACTGTCTTTTATTAGCAAATTATCTCCAATATCTAAATCCTGATTTTCCTTAATGAGGGATTCTATCTCCACGTGTTTGCGGTTTTCTCTAGCCCTGATTACAAATTTGACATCCTTTTGGGAAAACTCTTTCATGGTCCGGGTTGATTGAACACCTCTGTCAATAATATAAATACTACGATGTTCAGTATCTTTTTTCACTTGTTTTAAAATAGCTTCAGGAAGAGCATTTTCCTCGCTAGAATAACTCTGGGTATTAAATATCTCAACACCTGCAGGAAGAATACCGTCAAAGGAAACGCTATATTTTATAAGCTTCTTACCACTATTCTGATCAATTCCTTCTTTGAGCTTTCCGGCCAGGTCCGAAACAATGGTACTGTCTACCCGAATTAAATTATATTTATCTCTTTCCGGCTGATTATAACTTTCAGAAAAACGATCATACATACATTCAAAAATTTCCTTGAAATAGCCAGAATCAATTTTTGACAATCTCTCAGAAATAGAACTCCTTCTGACAGTTTCGGCTTCATCTAAATTGAAAATAGCCTTAAAACCTGAATAGTTAAAAGTATCTTCCAATGTCCGCTGGCTAAGTCTTTCATTGTCGAGAATAGCATA
>NZ_JBLVPS010000058.1:0-1088 GCF_048286515.1 Flavobacterium rhamnosi
GCTTTCGAGCCATCTGGAGCCATTTCCCAAATATCATGAGAGTCATAGAAAATGAATGACTTGTCATCTGCCGTCCATCCTGGATTACCATAGGCTTGAGCCTCTTCACTAATATCATGATGAATATCATCTAAAGGAGCTGTTATTGAAGCCGTCACTTTTTTGTGCGTGTCTTTCAAAATATCATATACCCACCAGTGCCTGTCTTTAAAATAAGAAATATAGCGGCCACCAGGGGACATTAAGACCTCACTTTCAGATACCTGTTTTTGCAACAGTAATTTTTTCTGTCCTGTTTCCATGGATGTTATATAAAAATCGCGATCACCTTTCATTTTGAACTGGGGCTCATAGGCAAGGAGATCAGAGGTGACGGCATGGGTTTGGGTGCCATTGAGCATCACTTCGGTAAAGGTTGCATCACTAAGTTGTTCAATACGATCCGTTTGTGGTTCCCAAACATAAGTATGGGGCAAAAGATCGCGGGGTCCGATTGCATTTCGTTCCGGATAGGTACTTTTGTCTTCCGCTTTCCATATTTGTACCGCCAGTGGATCAACCGGCGCGTCGGAGATTTCTTTTTGTATGCCGAAAATGACTCTTTTGCAGTCTTTAGAAATAGTAATGCCAACAAAGGGACTGACGGCTATATTCATAGCCGAAGGGATGTTTTTATTTGTTTGGGCATCCAAAGTATAAAGGCGTTTGTCGGCTAAACTATAAAACAGCAACTGATTTTTTACCCCTACATCCGCTTTGGCCTTTCTGAGTGGTTCTTTTAAAAAGGCAACTGCTTTTGCATCAGCCTGCCACATTGGATTGGTCAAACGGCAGTCTGTGGTTTCCATTACCGCTGTAGTGGTAATGCCCTCTCCTAAAAAGAGAAGATTAGCGGAGCACTGCTGTTTTGATGCGGTAAAATAAACCAAAGCATTTCCAGCAGGGGCCATCAGCCATTTGCTCACATTAGCAATGGTATGCCGTTTTTCGCTTCTCAAATCCCGAACAATCAAACTGGTTTTTGAATCTGCTGTGGCAGCTAATACAACAAGGTATCTCCCATTTGAAGTAAAGGCATACCGTTTTAC
>NZ_JBLVPS010000059.1:0-1048 GCF_048286515.1 Flavobacterium rhamnosi
ACTGTATGTTCTGATTGTAGTTTCAGTACAACCCACTAAAGCAGGAGCACTATCACTAACGAAAGCCACAACCGGAGTTGAGCAGGCATCGGCCTCATCAGTCACTACAGCAGTATCCGCAGCAGGGAAAGTTCCGTTGCAACCGCTAAGAGTAATGGCAGCAGGGTTAGAAGCTGTCGGAGCAGTTGTATCTTCAATTTTAATAGTTTGATTAGCGGTTCTTTTATTTCCACAAGCATCCGTAACCGTCCAGGTTCTAGAGATAATTTTATCTCCAGGACATGAAGCTGGTGTTAAACAAATACTTTTGAATTCAATACTACCATTTACACTAGCTTGTTTTCTGGAATAAACTAACCAAGTCCCATTCATCATTCCTGAGAAGTTTTCAAAGCTTGATACATATGATGTCAATTCAGGTATTGTATTTGTCGAAGAGGTTGCTCCGTTTGGAGTGAAGTTTGCACTAACACCATCTTGAATAAAATTGTTGTTGTTCCATTTTGCATAGCCAGAACTATTTGGATAAAATACAGGTAAGTATAATTCATTAGTACTTGAATTTGTGGTATCACATTCTCCACCAGCACAATATGGACCAACTAAAATAATTCCTTGACCGTTAGGGGCAATTAAAGTAAATTCTGCTCTTCCTTTTCCTTGATTTGTTTCGAATGCTAGAGCAATTTTTTCAATACTACTTGCTGATATCCCATCAAAACCTGAAACGGTAAATGGAAAATAATTACCATTTCCAGCATTTATTTGTTGATTGTCTGAGGTTCCAAAACAATTAATATCAGAATAGCTTACAAGTGGATTTGAATCACAAATGTCATTTATGTCTGTTACAGTACCTGTTACAGACGGATCAGTATTTGTCGTGCAATTCTCTCCACTATTAAGAGTAATGTTTACTGGCGGTGTAAAAGTCGGAGCCGTTTGGTCAACCGTTCTGATTAAATTTTGCGTAACATTGATTGTGTTTCCACAAGCATCCGTTACACTGTATGTTCTGATTGTAGTTTCAGTACAACCCACTAAAGCA
>NZ_JBLVPS010000060.1:0-1042 GCF_048286515.1 Flavobacterium rhamnosi
ATGCGAATCAAGGGTTAAAAAATTAAGTTTATAAATGCAGCTGCTATCTTTCCAAACAGATGTACTAACAAGCCTTTTGTAGATCTAACTTTGGATGCTCTTTGAATATTGGTTTTTTCAATTAACCAATTGAAAAGGGATTCAATAGGTTGTCTAACCCTTGATACTGCAGTTGAATACAGGTCGTTTGAAGCTTTGTCTCTATTTCTAATTTCTTGACATTCTCCTTTTACTGCTTTAACAGGCGTCATCATTACAGAGTTTTTTTCTTTCTCAAAATCAGAGAAAAATTCTTTGTTTTGATAGATTTTATCGCCAAAAAAGAATCTATCTTCTTTGGTTGACCATGCCTCTTTGAATACGGTTAAATCATTGACAGATGCCGGGGTAATTTGTATCTCCTCGGGAAAAGGAATTTTGTTTTCTCGTCTAAAAGCTAATGCATGAAGTTTAACTCCATAATAATACATGCTTTTTGTAGAACAATATCCTTTATCTGTAATGTCTTTGGCAACTTTTCCCGAACGCTTTCCAGAACAGGTTATAATCGGCATTGAGTCCAATAAGCTCTGATCAAAAAAACAATCCCCAGGACAGTAATCTGTAATCAAGCTAGTTACCAGTTCTTTGAAAGTTTCTGACAATCGATTCAATCGATTGGAAAACGCAGAATAAGAACCAAGATTTGGAAACCAGGAACGTAGATATTCCACAGCGAATCTATGGATTTGCTTTATGGTAATTCGTTGTTCCTCTTCTAATGCGAATAAGTAAATTGTCATAATTTCTTCATCTGTTAAATCTTGCTTGTCGTTATTGCTGAATCGTTGACATGTATATTTTAAATCTTTTTCAAATTGCTCACAAATTGTTGAATAAATTTGTACTATTTTTACGGCTTTAGTCTGAATAATCATATGTTTAAAAGTGCTTAGGACACACCTTAAATGTACTGATTTTCAGACTTTAAAACAAATAAATTGAAAGATATTTCTTATTATTTGTGTATATTTCCTGTTACTTTTCAACCCTTGATTCGCAT